>JALTMR010000181.1 GCA_027001525.1 Gammaproteobacteria bacterium | reverse complement strand
GCTGCGCTGGGGGGCTCAGCACAACGTCGCCATCACCATCTTGCGCGTGGGCGGCATCTACGGCCCTGGCCGCCTGCCGCTGGCCCGCATTCGCCAGCAAGCGCCCCTGCTACTGCGCTCGGAAGCGCCCTTCAGCAACCGCATCCATGCCGATGATCTGGCCCGGATCTGCCTGTTGGCCGGGCAGCACAGTGGCCCATCCACCCTCTACAACACCTGCGATGGCGAACACAGCACCATGACCGACTACTTTCTGGCCGTCGCTGCCGCCGCGGCAATGCCCCCGCCGCCACAGGTAAGCTGGCGCGAGGCGAAGCAGTTGTTGAGCCCGGCTATGCTCTCCTATCTCACAGAATCGCGCCGGCTGGATAACAGCAAACTGGTACAGACGCTGAAATATGAGTTTCTCTATCCCAACCTCAAGGCAGGGCTGCCAGGCTGCTTCACCTGAGACGGGCGACTCAGGTGTATAATTCGCCCTCCAGATAACCAGCGCCGAGATCTCCCCTATGTCAGATGCCGATACTCAACAACGCTTTCTGTTTGAACACAGCGATGTTCGGGGCGACTTCATCCGCCTCGGCGCCAGCTACCAGGCCGTGCGTGAACGCTACAGCTACCCCGAAGCGGTAGCCCGGCAGCTGGGCCAGGCGCTGGTGGCCAGCACTCTGCTCAGTGCCACCATCAAGTACAGTGGCTCGCTGGTGATGCAGATCCAGTCCAATGGCCCAATTAACATGCTTGTTGCCCAGTGCAACCACAAACGCCACATTCGCGGCCTGGCACGTTGGCAGCGGGATGTTCCAACCGGGGATCTGGCACAAATATATGGCCAGGGACGCATGGTCATTACCATCGACAACGAGCGCAATGACGAACGCTATCAGGGCATCGTCGGCCTCGACGGCAAGGTGTTGGCCGATGCCATTGAGGGCTACTTCAAACAGTCAGAACAGCTGGAGACCCGGCTCTGGCTTGCGGCCGACGAGCACCAGGCCGTGGGCATGCTACTGCAACGACTGCCCGACAGCCGGAGCAACGACAGTGACCTCTGGCACCGCGTCGAGATGCTGGGCGCCACGGTGACCGAAAAGGAGCTGCTCGGCCTGCCTGCCCAAGAGCTGCTCCATCGCCTCTTTCACGAGGAGGACGTTCGACTCTTCGAGCCGGAACCCATCAGCTTTCGCTGTAGTTGCTCAAGGGAGAAAATCAGCACCATGCTGAAGGGGCTGGGAAACAAAGAAGCTCAATCGATTCTGAAAGAGCGAGGCGTGATCGAGGTGGGCTGTGATTTTTGCAATCAACACTACACCTTCGACAACGTCGATGTGGAGGAGATATTTTCAACCGAACTCCACACACCAACATCCGAGACGCGGCACTAAATGCCTGTCAGGCTTTCTAGCCAAACTTCACCCAGCGACTGTCTTTGGTGTATGGGCTGCGCGGCAGACCGAGCCCCTGGCGGCTAAGCTGTTCCTGACTCTGGCGGGCCCCCTGGTGCCCCTGGCCAGCCGCCTGCTGGAACCACTTTAGCGCTTTTTCGTAGTTCTGGCTTACGCCGAGCCCTTCCGCATACATTCGCCCCATGTTGAACTGTGCAGGGGCGTAGCCACTGCGTGCTGCCACGTAAAACAGTTCAAAAGCAGCAGCATAGTCCTGACCAACGCCCAGGCCCTGTATATGCATCACCCCAAGGCTGGTTTGCGCCTGTGCGTTTCCGGCGAGCACTGCAGTGCGGAACCAGTGTGCCGCCTCGTCAACATTACGTTCAACGCCGCGACCATTCAGGTACATCATGCCGAGGTTATTCTGCGCCACATCAGAGCCCGCCTTCGCCAACGGCAGCCATATACGGTAAGCGGCTTTATAGTCTCCCGCCCGGTAGGCCGTCCAGCCTTCGACAAAGCCGCCGGAAGCCCCGGCCATGGCGCTCCACATACTCAACGCCAGCAAACCAATCAACAAGTTAGAACGCTTCTTCATGACCTCTCCCCACCGTTGTGAGCGCCTTCAGGCTATCGGTCGGGAAGGCTCAAACCTGAAAAACACGCAGATCAACCCATCGCGCCTCACTACATCTGAACTCAAGAAAGGGGGGGCTATGGACTTTAAAAGGGGGGTCTGATAAAAAGGGCTCGCCTTGTAAGTAAGTGGGAGGGCCTGCTTGCTTGCCCGTGGTCAACACGGGTACCCCAAGGCATTTCAATCATCTTTATCCGACCGGGGGGTCAACTTAATGAAGAAGCATTTAATTGCGGCAGCGTCTGCTGCATTGGTATTGGCTGGTGCTGCGCACGCAAGCGGAGATCACCACCACGCATCCTGGAGCTACGGCGGCGAAACTGGCCCTGAAGCCTGGGGAAAGCTGAAGTCTGAGTACTCTGCCTGCACGGGCAATCAGCAGTCACCCATCAACATCGTGGCCAAACAGGCGCTTGAATCGGATATGACCAAGATCAAATTCGACTGGAGCGATACTGCGCTTCAGGTTAAAAACAACGGTCACACCATCCAGGCAAACTACGATGAAGGCAGCAGCATCAAGGTCAATGGCGACAAGTTTGATCTCCTGCAATTTCACTTCCATTCGCCCTCAGAACATGCACTGAACGGCGAGCTGTATGACATGGAAGCTCACTTCGTACACAAGGCAGACAACGGCGAGCTGGCCGTGGTGGGCGTCTTCTTCAAGGAAGGCAAAGAGAACAAGGCCCTGGCACCTATCTGGAACAACATGCCTCAGCACGTTGAGACCAAGGACGTTGCCGGCATCAAGATCAACGGTGAAGACCTGCTGCCAAAAGACACCAAAGAGTATTTTCACTACATGGGTTCGTTGACCACACCACCTTGCAGCGAAGTGGTGAACTGGTATGTGCTGGCCGAGCCCATCGAGGCATCCAAAGAGCAGATTGAAGCTTTCTCAGAGGTGATTCACGCCAACAACCGTCCGGTGCAGCCGCTGAACCGTCGTTTCGTGCTGGCTAACGACTAGCCACTCAGGCGGTTAGTCGATGCAACAAAAGCCTCCTTCGGGAGGCTTTTTTATTTTCCGGCATAAGTAACGAACGAAAAAAAACGCGGACCAGAGTCCGCGTCTTATTCGTGACAACAAGCCGTTAGTTACTGATTCTGACCACTCGGCCATTAAGCGGCTGGACTGGACGTGTGCTCAACGGGAACAGGTGGGTGAACTGTTTCACCTGCTCTGTCGAAACGCTCTGCGGCGTAGCCAGCACGATCCAGTTCACCCCTTCGCTGCAAGGCGGCGTGGTCAACGAGCCAGAGAAGTTAAAGTAGGTCATGTCAGGCGGCAGCAGATCTGCGGCGTTAATTTTTACGCTGGGCACCTGATTAGTCACACCGCTTTTCTCGGGCATATTCAGCCACAGCTTGCCGATCATGCTGTTGACCTTGTCACCCGCCTTGAACATTACGGCAATCACGCCCAACTGACCGTCCTCAGCCTTGTGCACCAGGTGCGCCACCATATCGTAGGCTTTGCCGCCAATGGTGTTTTCAGAGGGCGAATGGAAGTGAAACTGGAGCAGTTCATACTGCTTGCCACCCACAATCATGCTGCTCCCCGGTGCGTAGTTCGCCTGGATGGTATGGCCGTTGTTCACGATCTCCAGCGGCGACTCGCTGTAGTTGAACTCGATGTCGGGCAAGGCGCTGATGGTCACCTGGGAGATGTCGATAGGTGACTGGCTCTTTCCTTCATCGCAAGCGCTGAACTCCGGCTTGAGTGATCCCCAGTTCCAGGGCGCACCTTCGCCTTCGTAACTCCAGTGCACAGCGTGATGCCCCCCATGGTGCCGGGCCGGAGCCGAAGTATGCGCCTTCATCATGTCCGCGTGATGCGCGGCGGCCGGTGCATGGGCCGCATCGTGATGAGCTGCTGCAGGTGCAGCGGCGTGTTTGTCAGTGCCTGCGGCGGCGTGATGACCATCATCACTGTCAGAGCAAGAGGAGACCAGGACGGCAAAGCCACCCAATACCAAAACCGTCGTCAAAGCTGTTTGCTTTGCATCCATAAAACTAAACCCCCGTTCGTTTTTACTGAATTTAATCGTTCTTCTGTCACTCAGCCCGGCCCCTGCCTGACTGATTGAGAACCGCACAATTTATCGACAATACCCCTAAAAATCCACCACCGCGTTAGTCTTCAAAAATTTTCAGTTCGGGCCAACGCTCATCCACCCGACGCTTGACCTCTTCATCCATGGCAATGGGCACGCCCCATTCGCGTGTCGTCTCGCCCGGCCACTTATTCGTGGCATCCATCCCCATCTTGGAACCCAGCCCGGAAACTGGCGAGGCAAAGTCGAGGTAGTCGATGGGGGTGTTTTCGATCATCACCGTATCGCGGGCCGGATCCATGCGGGTGGTCATGGCCCAGATCACATCGTTCCAGTCGCGCACGTTGACGTCATCATCCACCACGATCACAAACTTGGTATACATAAACTGACGCAGAAACGACCACACCCCCAGCATCACCCGTTTGGCGTGGCCAGCATACTGCTTTTTGATGCTGACGCAGGCCATGCGGTAGGAGCACCCTTCGGGCGGCAGGTAGAAGTCGATGATCTCGGGAAACTGCTTTTGCAGAATCGGCACAAACACTTCGTTAAGTGCCACCCCCAGCACGGCGGGTTCATCAGGCGGGCGGCCGGTGTAGGTGCTGTGGTAGATGGGGTTGTCGCGGTGGGTAATGCGCTCGATGGTAAACACCGGGAACTGATCCACCTCATTGTAGTAGCCCGTGTGGTCACCAAAGGGGCCCTCATCAGCCATCTCATCGGGATGAATCACCCCCTCCAGCACAAACTCCGCTGAAGCAGGCACCTGAAGATCACTCCCTTTGCACTTGACCAGCTCGGTACGACTGCCGCGCAGCAGCCCTGCAAACGCGTATTCGGACAAGCTGTCCGGCACTGGCGTCACCGCACCCAGAATCGTCGCCGGATCGGCCCCCAGCGCCACCGCCACCGGAAAGGGTTCGCCCGGGTGAGTCTGCTGCCAGTCCCGAAAATCGAGGGCCCCGCCCCGGTGCGCCAGCCAGCGCATGATCACTTTATTTTTGCCAATCACCTGCTGACGGTAGATGCCCATGTTCTGGCGCGCTTTGTGCGGCCCCTGGGTCACCACCAGCGCCCAGGTGATGAGCGGAGCGGCATCGCCGGGCCAGCAGGTCTGAATGGGCAACTTGGCCAGATCAACCGCCTCGCCCTCAATCACGTTCTCCTGGCAGGGGGCTTTTTTCACCACCTTGGGCGACATGCTCAGCACCTTTTTGAACAGGGGCAATTTCTCCCAGGCGTCTTTCATCCCTTTTGGGGGCTCAGGCTCTTTCAGGGCCGCCAGCAATTTGCCAATCTCCCGCAGCGCCGTGACGGACTCCTCCCCCATGCCCATCGCCACCCGTTTGGGCGTACCAAACAGATTGCCCAACACCGGCGTGTCATAACCCACCGGGTTTTCGAACAGCAGCGCCGGCCCTTCACGCCGAAGAGTGCGATCGCAGACCTCCGTCATCTCCAGATTGGGATCGATAGGCTGGGTGATGCGCTTTAGCTCACCGCGCGCTTCCAGCTGGGCGATGAAATCTCTTAAATCTCTGTAGTTCACGTCGGCTTCCGAATGATTCTGAGTGGGGCGGAGCATAACAAAGATCGCCAGGGCGACGCACCGGCCTCGATACCCGCGCCACCGCAAGTGCAACCCCGGCGAGGGACCAGATAATCGGTCACCGACCTGAGCCATACGGGGCAGGCCGCAGAGATCGTTCTCCCTCAAGTGGGTAAGGGGGCACTGGTCAGCCCGCAGTTTCTGGTCTACACCCCCACCTACAGGCGTCTGCCCACCGGTGGGCAGCGATCAATATAAAACCGGCCTGGCCGCCGCAGGTGCTATCTCGTTGTTTTGGTTTGTGATCGCTGCTCTTGCTTTGGGATTCAGGCATAATGGCGGGATTCGCCGCGCAACATCGAAGAGTGGATGAAAAAGGGACTTTTCGCGCTCACGGCGGTCTGAACGAGGTGGATGAGCGACGATTCGCTCGATAAAGATCAAGTAGACTGTAGTGATGACGAACAGATATTCGCTCAAGCCGTTAGCACCGAGTGTGCATAGAGAAACAGTCCGCCGGTGGCTGACAGCCTGCTTTTTCGCCCTCTCCACCAGCGTAGCGGTTGCTGCGCCAACGGTGGAATTTACCTCACCTCAGGACCTTACCTACCCGGCAGACAACGCCAGCGCCACGGCCCACCCCCTGATTCCGGCGCAGATACTGGATATCAAAACCGAGCTTGCTCCGGGGGGGGTTGAGGTGGAGACCATTCCGGAATCCGGCCTCT
>JALTMR010000180.1 GCA_027001525.1 Gammaproteobacteria bacterium | reverse complement strand
ATGCGGCGTTCTCAGTTTTAAACCGACGGGTATTTCCAACTCTGCCAGGCACAGAGTTAACAGAGCTACCCTGACCAACTTCGGAACGCAGAATACAGAGATGCGTATAGGAATTGTCGCGGGAGAGGCCTCGGGCGATCTGTTGGCTGCCGGCCTGATTCAGGCGATTAAGCGCCGCCACCCCGATGCCGTCATAGAAGGCATCGCCGGCCCGGCCATGATCGAGGCCGGTTGTGAGGCGCTGTACCCTTCAGAGCGTCTGGCGGTGATGGGGTTTGTGGAGGTGCTTGGGCGCTACCGTGAACTTAGCGCCATGCGCAAGGCGTTGGCGCAGCGTTTTATCGACAACCCGCCAGATATTTTCATTGGTGTGGATGCGCCGGACTTTAATCTCGGCCTTGAGCGAATGCTGAAACAGCACGGCATTAAAACGGCGCACTATGTCAGCCCCTCCGTTTGGGCGTGGCGTCAGTATCGGGTAAGGAAAATTGGCAAATCGGTGGACCTGATGCTGACCTTGTTCCCGTTTGAGGCGACGTTTTATCAGGATCACCAGGTGCCGGTTGAATTTGTTGGCCACCCACTGGCAGACATGATTCCTCTGGACGTTGACCAGAGCGCTGCACGCCAATCGCTGGGCCTGGCCGAAGATAAAAAGATATTTGCGTTGTTGCCGGGAAGCCGCATGAGTGAGGTCAATGCCATTGGTCGCACGATGGTAGAGGCCGCCGTGTTGATCAACCAAAAGCACCCGGATGCCTGTTTCGTTGTTCCCCTGGCCAGTCACGCCACGCGTGAGGCATTTGAGGCCATTCGCCAGAGCACCGGGGAGGCAGCGATAGACATGCGCATCATCGAGGGCAAGGCCCGGGAAGTCATGGCGGCAGCTGATGTGGTGATCGTGGCTTCAGGCACGGCTACGCTGGAGGCCATGTTGCTGAAGCGCCCAATGGTCGTGGCCTATCGGCTGGCCAGTCTGACCTACTGGCTGGCGAAAAAACTGCTGAAAACTCCCTATGTCTCCCTGCCCAATTTATTGGTGGGGCGAAAGGTTGTGGAGGAGCTGATTCAGGATGACGCCACGCCGGAGCGACTGGCAGCAGAAGCCTTGAAATTCGTGGAACAAAATGAAAGTCGTCAGTCGATGGTTAACCTGTTTAATGTCGTGCATCAGCAGCTGAGGCAGGATGCCAGCAGCAAGGCTGCCGATGCGGTGCTAAAACTCGTGGCTGAAACCAGAACCGGGGACTCCTCGCGCAGCTAATGCAAAAAAGCGCGATTCAGGAGTGCTCAAAAATTTGAGAGTTGTTGTTATGTCAGTTGATATATATCGCGGTGCACTATGGGTCGTTGTGGCAGGGCTTGTTGTCAGTACGGTTGGCTGTGGCGTTGATAAAAACTCTGCGGAGTACGATGATCGCCGCTACAAAGAACTGCAAAAAGCCGATTGTGAAGAGATGGCCTACCTGCTGGCCAAGCCACTGCTGGTTGAGGAGCCACAGGACTACGACGATGTTGTGGAACGTTGCAATGATCTGAAGTCCCTCAGTTTTGAAGAGTATGGCCGCCTCTCTGACCACGCTCGCAGCACCGGCAGTTGGGACCTTTACGAACTGTTTCCTGAAAAGCGGGACAAGCCGCTTGAAGCACAATAGGGCTGATCCCCCATAAAGAAAATCACAGAGTGCCGATATAAGCTTGGAAGCGATCTAAGCGGAGTGCTCAACATGTACAGGGACGTTGCAGGAATCAGAAGTAGCAGGCAAAGCGTTGTTTTATTTATAGCGCTGCTCGGCCTGTGCCTGAACAGCCATGCGGGGGATGTGTTCTTGAACGTGCCTGCGGGGGTTCGGGTGATTGATGCAGAAATGCTTGTCAACATGGCGGAAGCGCAGCCGGATCTACTCATAATCGATTCCCGCCTCCAAAGTGATCGACTGCAAGGTTACATAGAAGGAGCCATCAGTCTGCCCAATACAAAAACCACCTGTGAGTCACTGGCTGCGGTGACCACGGGATACGATCAACCTCTGGTGTTCTATTGCAATGGCATTGCCTGTGATCGCAGCGCCAAGGCCATCCGGGTTGCCCATCGTTGTGGTTATAAAAAAGTGCACTGGTTTCAAGGGGGGTTTAAAGAGTGGAAAACAAAAAAATACCCGTACATCAAATAGAACTCGGTGGGTTGCCGGATCGCCGGGGACGGTGAATGAATATCTCGAGATTTTCGGTACGGCCCATTGCCGTTGTGCTGATGGTCAGCGTGAGTATGGTCGTGGTTGCGTTTGCATCGGCGATATACCGGGATATCGCCCTGGAGAATCAGCGCATTGCCCTTGCCGAAGTACTGCAGCGCGAGGCCGATCGCTTGTTGATCGAACTGGATGAGGTCACCATCGAGTCGGCCATTCATCTCAATAGTGACGAGCAATTTCGGCGGGCTCTGGAGCTACAGAACCCCAATGCGCTAGCGCATTTTCTGGATAATCAGTTTAAGCAATACCTTATCTCAGCCGGCATTCTCCGCCTGGTGCAGATCTATGTTTATACCCCCGGGTTTGAGCTGCTCTCCCAGTCATCCAAAGGTCCGCTTGCTGCAGGCAGTGTGCTGGCGTTGTGTGACAATCTCGTGCGTCAGGCAGGGCAGCGCCAGGGGGCCGAGCGATATCAGATATATTCCGGTCTGTGTGCCCATCTGAATCGGCCTTTTTACTCGGCCATTGTGCCGGTGGGGGGGCTGAAGCTAAAGGGCTATGTCCAGGTCGTTGTGGATCCCCTGCACAATTTTTCCACCATCGGTGAACGTCTGGGGCTGCCCGTAAAACTGGTCTTTAATAACGGCATCGCCGGGTATCGCTCGGCAGACTGGATGCCGGCCAATCATCAGGGAGAGGTCTTTGAGACCGCCTACTGGTTGACCGATAAAAATCGACTGAATGTGCTGGGGGTGTTTGTGCAGAAGAGCATGGCCCCCCTGATCGAGCAGACTCATAGCGCCAGAAATCAACTGCTGCTCATCGCCGGGGCGGTGACCACGCTGGCTGTTTTCATGATGCTGATTTTTCTCGATAAGATGACCATCAAACCACTGCGACACTTCGTTAACCAGGCCAAAAGGGCGAGCACAGAGCATCGGCCACTGCAGGCACCCATCGACATTCAGGCCAATGGCGAAATCAACGAGTTGGTTGAGGTCTTTAACCGTATGCACTCAGAGCTGGCCACGCTGCACGACAGGCATGAACAGATTGCCTTCTTTGATTCACTGACCAAACTGCCCAATCGGGCACTGTTCAAGGATCGTCTGGAGCAGATGATTTTGCTTAGCGAGCGCCGCGGAGACAAACTGGCTGTGCTGCTGCTCGACCTGGATGATTTCAAGGAGATCAATGAAACGTTGGGTTATCAGGCCGGGGACGAGATGTTGAAAAAGATCGGGGCCCATTTGAACAAGACGCTGCGGGCCTCATCCACCCTGGCTCGCATGGGGTACGAAGGTCAGGCACCCTATCCGCGGCACTCGGGCGGACAAGATAATACCTCCACAGTGGCGCGCCTCAACGGTGATGAATTTGCCATTTTGCTACCCCATGTGAATGATGCTGCCGATGCGGCGAGTGTGGCGATGCGGATTGCCGAGTCACTGGTGCAATTGGAGGAGGCAGGGGGCGATGTTTCCGTTCCCCTCTCTGCCACCATGGGCATTGCGATCTATCCTGATCACGGCAAGGATGCCAAGACGCTGCTGGGGCGAGCGGATATTGCACTCTATGCGGCGCGAAACGAGCAGTGCGATTTTGTGGTCTACGATGTGAGCCATGAGCAGCACAGTGCACAGCAGCTGGAGTTAAAGGTCGAACTGCGTCATGCCATCGATAACGACGATTTGACGCTCTATTTCCAGCCCAAACTCGATTGTCGGCAGCAGCGCATCTCTTCCGTCGAAGCCCTGGTGCGCTGGCATCATCCCAAGTACGGCGATATCGACCCCGCCCAATTCATTAAACTGTCTGAGCACAAAGGCTTGATTGGTCCTCTGACAGAGTGGGTCATCCGGCACGCCATTGGTCAGCATAAACGCTGGCTCGATCAGGGCATCACTATGGAGGTGGCGATCAATATCTCCTCAAGGGTGCTCTACGACCTCTCGCTACCCAATAAAATCGAACAGATACTCAGCGATAACGGCTTGTCACCGAGTGCGATCTGTATCGAGATCAGCGAAGAAGCAACCATGATCGATCCCGGAAAAGTGGTGGAAGCACTGTCACTGTTGAGCAGCATGGGCGTTCGTTTGGCCATTGATGATTTTGGTACAGGCTTCTCCTCTCTGGGGTTTCTCAAGAACCTGCCGGTGGATGAAATCAAGATCGACAGGTCTTTTGTCACCGACATGGCCAGCTCAAAGGACGACGCGAGCATCGTCAGCGCCACTATCGACCTGGCCCATAACCTGGGGCTCGAAGTCGTGGCTGAAGGCGTGGAGAGTGGCGAGGTGCTGGCGGCTCTAAGGGCGCTGGGGTGTGACTTCGCCCAGGGCTATTATCTGTGTAAACCACTGCCGGCGGAGCAGTTGGCCCATTGGCTGGCTTCTTCAGAGTGGCAAGCGTCGTGAACAAAATGCACGGCTGCCCAACAGCCCCGAAAAGTATGTGAACATCCTATGGCCGACCACATTGCCCCCACATTATCTAAAGCTCCCCGTCCGCGATACTTTGCCATCGACGTACTGCGGGGCATTGCCATTGTCCTGATGGTGGTGTTTCACTTCACCTACGATCTCGACCACTTCCATTTTGTCGATGTCGATTTTCACCGTGATCCATTTTGGCTGAATTTTCGCCTGTTGATCGTTGTTCTCTTTTTGGGACTGGTGGGCTTCAGCTTGCAGTTGGCCACGGGAACGCGGCTCAATTTCCCCCGTTACCTTCGCCGGCTGGCCATGCTGGTCGGTGCCGCCGCGCTGGTTAGCCTTGGCACTTACGTGGTCTTCGGGGACAAGATGATCCTCTTTGGCGTGCTGCACTTCATCGCCCTTGCCAGTTTGTTGGGTCTGTTGTTTCGCCATTTCTACTGGCTCAATCTGTTATTGGGCATTGGCATTATCGCTGCCGGAATGAACTTCCAGCACGAGTGGTTTAACGCCCCTCAATGGCATTGGATCGGGCTGATGACGAAGCGACCCATTACCCTCGACTACGTGCCGATGATTCCCTGGTTTGGCATTGTCCTGATCGGCATGTTCAGCGCCCGTGTGGTACAAAAATACAAGCTGCTGACGGCCAGTGCCCAGGGCGGGGGGAACCCATTGACCAAAGTGCTGGCCCTGGGAGGACAGCACGGTCTGCTCATCTACCTGCTCCATCAACCGCTGTTGTTTGGTGCGCTCTCACTGGTCGCATTTCTGTAGCACAGCGCTCATCCGTTATCTCTGTCTTTCTCATGCAGTCTCTGTTTTATCCCTCAAATTTATATACGCATACAAAATACATAATTAGGGATAATTAAGTTTTTTGATCCCCACCCGATAGCCAATGCACATAGGAGGCGCAATCTGCTAGCCGATAGCGCCGACCCGGGAACAAAGAGGGATCTGTCTGATGCGTTTTCTTTCCAACCTTTCCATTCGTTTGAAGCTGCTCGCTGTCATCATTGTCGGCGTAGTGGGGATGATGATCACACTGGCCTTTAACTACACCGTGACCAGCAGTAATCAGGTGGGTCTGGAGAAGGTCCGCGACATCTACTTTCCAACGCTGGAGCGCGTTGACGCCAATCGTGTGCGACTGGACGGCGTCAAGGAAGCCTTAAGTAACGCGGTGATGATGGCGGACGAAGAGCTGCTGGATCAGGCGGCCGAGTTGTCGCAGGAGATGGTTCGGGTCTTCGACGAAATCGCGGCCATTGACGCCAGCGTTAGCGCTGATATATCCCGCCTCAAAACACTGTCCGCAGACTACCGTGATATCGCCATGCAATTGAGCAAGGGCATGGTGGAAGAGACTCTCGACCTGGCCCAGGTAGAACCGATAACAGCGCGCATGAATGATGCGCTGGCGCAGTTGGAGTCGGCATTGGATGCGTTGCGCAACGCCAGTCATCAACAGTTTACCAATGCGATCGACACCGTTAACGACTCCTCCGAGATGGCATTGAAGACCGGCCTGGCTATTGGCCTGGTGACCGCCTTTATTCTCATTATCAGCGGCCTTCTCGTTAGCAATAGCATCACGCGTAACATCGGCAGTGTGGTGAGTTCCCTGGAAGAGATGGCCAGTGGCGATGGTGACTTAACGCTGAGACTTAAAAGCAATTCCAATGACGAGGTGGGAACACTGGTGGATCGGTTCAACCTGTTTGTGGATAAGTTGCAGGG
>JALTMR010000179.1 GCA_027001525.1 Gammaproteobacteria bacterium | reverse complement strand
TTGCTGCAGTTATTCGGTCAATGAGACTCTGCCAGTGAGATTTAGCCAGAGAGGCCAGGCGGGCTGGACCGCGATCTTGATAAACCATGTTCCTTAAGCGTAGTAGTCCACCGCCCTCGCCCCGTTAGGCTGCATCACGCCTTCGGCGTCTGGCCGCAAGCCGCTCACAAACCCTGTTCCTTCTGAATCCTCTTCAGTGGGGGCCAGATCGCTGTCGCCGGGGTGACCACTGAACGCTTCCTGGCGGGCCGCCTGGTCGCGCTGGTCGTTAAAGCCATGTTCGGAAATACCGCTGTCAGCCAACTCCATGCCCTGCCCGTTCAACATCTCCCGCAGACGTGGCATGCCTGCTTCGATGGCGTCACGCACCGCGGCATTTTTTGCCACAAAGGTGATCGATGCCTGCTGTTCGTCGTTCATGCTGATTCGGATGTCGATGGGGCCCAGGTGGGCCGGGTTCAGCTTGATCTCCGCCTGCTGGAGGCCCGATTTGGCAAACAGGGCCACGCGGTTGCTGAAGTCCCCCTGCCAGCGAGGGTCGTTGAATGGCGTCTCCATCGTCGACATAAACCGGGGCAGGGCGGTGTTGGCGGATGCCGATGCGCTATCACGAGCGGCAGCGGAGGCGATCTGGAACGAGGAGAGACCGCTATCGAGGGAGAACTGGCCCGGCGTCGGCGTGGCTGCGGCGTCACCGCTGCGGGCGGCCCCCAGGCTTTGGCGCAAGTTGCGCCCCAGCTCGGCCAGGAGCTGATCCTGCTTGGCCGATTTATCGATGACCGACTCAACGGCATCTGCCGCCACCAGCACATCCCCGCTGGCGGCGATATTGGCAGCCGGATTTTGCGCCACTGGTTGGCCATTGCTGCCACCATTGACCACCACAGGGCCTGCGGCCTGGGGCTGACGTGCAGCCATTTCGGCCACCACAGCAGCGGTGAGCGCCACAGGCGTCAGCGGATTAAGCGCCCCGACCGCGGCTTGCGCAGGCAAAGTAGCGTCAGCCGCCATCACAGCCGTTGACTCATCCCCCGCCACCGCGGCGGCAGCCTGCTGCTGTTCTGCTGCCGTTAACAAGGGAAGTTCGCTGCCGTCTGCGGCAAGGGATTGCCCATCGGCGGGTATCACCGGCTCGGCACCACTATCGGCACCAGCATCCTCACCAGCCACTGCTGCGGCGGCCGCAGACATCTCGCCCTCATCCTCCAGCGCGGAATTAAATTCGTTTGAAAACAAACTATTATCGATATTTTCAGCACTGGAAGACGGGCTGCCAGTGGCGCTGCGCTCCGCCTTGCCGGTAGTCGATACCCCCGGCAACGGGCTCGACAGAATTGCTTGAGAGTTCATGGGCTATGCCTGGTTATTGATCGCTGAGAGATACCAGCAACCGTTGTGCCAGATTCGAATCAACAGGCCGGAGAATCAGTTAAGGCTGAACTTCACCGGCGGCCGACTCGGGAGAGCCCATTGTCTTTTTTGGTTGCCACAGTTCCCCCTGCAGCGGTTTTTTGGGGACTCGGGGCAGACCAATCGGAGGCCTACCCGGCACCGACCACCCTGCAGGGTTACTACATAGAGTGCAACAGAGGTGCTGCCAACATCTACTGCGAACGAGGTGTGGGGAGCGACCCAGATACGACACCGTTTCTGAATGGGCATATCATTATCTATACCCGGCAGTAGATCCACACCAATGGAGCCATAATGTTCAGTTCAGAAGGGATCTACGAATACAGCGACAGCGCCCTGGACCCGACAACGATCGACTGGCTCGACTATGACGATGGCACGAACTGGTAGACAGCCCCTAACCCCGGCTGGCCAGCTCCACCAAACGCATGGCCACTTTGTTTAGCGGCAGAATCTCATCCACACCACCGGCTTTGACGGCCTCACCGGGCATGCCCCACACGACGCTGGTTTTTTCGTCCTGGGCGAGGGTGATGGCACCGGCCTGTTTCATCTCCAGCAGGCCCTTCGCGCCGTCGTCCCCCATGCCGGTGAGGATGGTGCCGCTGGCGTTGGGCCCGGCATGTTGGGCCACTGACCTGAAGAGCACATCAACGGAGGGCTTGTGCCGATTCACTGCAGGGCCATCACTGAGCTGACAACGGTACTTGGCCCCGTCACGCACCATCAGCAAGTGGGCATCACCGGGGGCGATATAGACGTGGCCGGGCAGAATCTGCTGGCCATCTTCCGCCTCGAAAACGGTCAGCGCTGACATCTTGTCCATCCGCTGGGCAAAGGCTTTGCTGAAACCGGCGGGAATGTGCTGGGCGATGACGATGCCGGGCATGTCCGGCGGCAGGTTGACCAACACGTCCTTGATCGCCTCGGTGCCGCCGGTAGAGGCACCAATGGCGATAATCTTGTCGGTGGTCTGGTAGTGTTTTGGCTTGCGCTGCCCAAGCACTGCATCGGCTGACAGTTTCGGTGCCACATCGAGTTCCGACAGCCCCTTCAGCGCCTTGACCCGATTGGCCGCACCGGCAGCCACCTTGATCTTGGCAACAATCTCTTCCTTGTATTCGTCCATCCCCTCGCCCAGGCCGATCTTGGGCTTGGTGACGAAATCGATCGCGCCGGACTCCAGCGCCTGCAACGTCACATCGGCCCCTCGCTCGGTCAACGATGAGATCATCACCACCGGCATGGGACGCAGACGCATCAGGTTGCGCAAAAAGGTCAGCCCGTCCATGCGCGGCATCTCCACATCCAGCGTCAGCACGTCGGGGTTCAGCTGCTTGATCTTGTCGCGGGCGATGAAGGGATCCTGGGCCACGCCCACCACCTCGATCTCGGGGTGATCGGCCAGAATCTCCGTCAGCAGCTTTCTCACCAACGCCGAATCATCGACAACCAGAACCTTTATCTTCTCTGCCATGGGTTAACACCTTCCGTTAAAACAGATCAATTTCGCCCGCAATCGGCGCGCCTTGAAGCGAGTCGATGTAGCGTTTCTCGCGTTCAACAACCGTGTTGTTATGCAGGGCTCTGAGCTTCTTCATTTTCACCTTCCCCGTCACCGGAAAGTAGTGCACCTTGCGCGGATAGATGTCGCCCAGATCCTCGGCAATCAGCTTCAACCCTTCGGTGCGAATAAAGTCGCGCACGAACTGAATATTTTTGTCCCCGACATCGGTGGTACTCTCCAGAATGCGGCCGCCACCAAAGACCTTGAACTCCAGGTTCTCCCGCCGGCCGCCATTTTTCAGCACCTCGTTAATCAGCGCCTCCATGGCGAAGTTGCCATAACGGGTCGCCTCGCTGGACCACTTGCTGGCGGGGTCTTTCGGGGCCTGGTTATCCCCCATCGGTAACATAAAATGGTTCATGCCACCGATGCCAAACACCTTGTCCCGCACACAGGCAGAGATGCAGGAGCCGAGCACGGTGACGATCATCTCGTCGTGCGTGGTGACATAAAACTCCCCGGGGAGAATTTTTGCGGCGTACTGGCCGTGGGTCTTGTCCCAGTAGCGTTTTATATGCGTAAAGCCTTTTAGCGGCTTGGGTTGTTTACCTTGTTCGGCAACCATCGTCACACCCGTCCATTGGATTTATTCATCGACACGACTCAGCACTTTTTCTTGTAGACCGTGTGACCGAGCAGATCGAAACGGTCACACACTTTATAAAGCGTCTCGGAGTGGCCAATAAACATGCGGCCGTGATCGGCCAGAATATTGGCATAGCGGTCAAACAGCACCGACTGCGTGGGCTTGTCGAAGTAGATCACCACGTTGCGGCAGAAGAGGATATCGACGCCCGGTTTCACCGGCCACTTCTGCATCAGGTTGAGCTGTTTGAAGATGATCATGTCGCGCAGATCCTGGTGAATTCTCACCTTGCCGGCGGACGCCCCCTTGCCCTTTTTAAACCAGCGTTTGAGTTTGTCCTGAGGCACGCCGTTGAGACGATCTTCGGCGTAGACGCCCCGGCTGGCCGTCTCCAGCACATTGGTGTCCAGATCGGTGGCCAGAATACGCACATCCCAGCCGGCGGCATCGGGAATGGTCTCTTTGACGATCATGGCAATGCTGTAAGGCTCTTCTCCGGTGGAACAACCGGCCGACCAGATGCGAATCTGGCGTTCGTCTGCGCGGATCTTCATCAGCAGGGGGAGCAGCTCGTTTTTCAGGTGCTCGAAGTGGTGCATCTCGCGGAAAAACGAGGTGAGATTGGTGGTCACGGAGTTGATGAAGTTACCAATTTCATCATTGCCTTCCTCATCCAGCAGCGCCAGATACTCCTTGAACTTGCTCAACCCCAACTGACGCAGGCGCCGCGTCAGGCGGCTGTAGATCATATCCTTCTTGCCCGACGACAGGTTGATGCCCGTGTGGTCATAAACAAGTTTGCGAATGGTATTAAAGTCTGTATCCGTGAGTACAAATTCAGTTGCCATATCCCTGGTCCGGTTATTATTTATTGTTCAGCAGGCACGTCTAATTTCTGTCAGGTGTCACATCGGCTCGATCGATGTATCGCTGAAGCCGGGCCTGTAACCGCTCCAACTGACACACCGTGTCGGCGTTGCCGCCGTTGCTATTCTGTATCGCCTCCAGCAGGCTGATCGCAGCGCTCTCTTCCGACACCGGCGCGCTTAGCTCACGATCCACATTGCGATACTGAGAGAGCAGCGCTTTCACCGCACTTTCGGTCTCATCAAAGGATGAGAAGGCGTCGTTGAAGCACTGCGCCTGACGCTTCTCCTTATCCTCATTTCTCACCAGCACGGCTTTAATATCTTTGGCGGCGCGGGCACTTTTTTGCGACAGGTTTCTCACCTCGGCAGCCACCACGGCAAAACTGCGGCCCGCCTCACCGGCGCGTGCGGCCTCGACGGCGGCGTTAAGAGCCAGCAAATTGGTCTGAAAGGAGATTTCGTTGATCACGGTGGCAATGGTGTCTATCTCTTCTGACAGCTCAGCCGCTCCGCCCACCTGTTCGAAGATGGCGCGCAGCTGCTGCGAGTTCTTCCGGACGCCCGCGTAGGCCGTCTCCACCTGCGGGCCCAGATCACTCACCAGGCCGTTCAGGGCGGTGCGCTTTGCCTGCCCGGCGCGCACCGCGGTCACTGCCGCCGAGGTTTGATCCGTTTGTGACGCCAGGCCAGACTTCAACCCGGCAACGTTTTTCAGAAGGGACGCATTCACTCTCCCCACGACCTTTTCCGCACGAGAGTAACCACGGGCGGTTTGATCTTTCTCCACCAGCACCTGCCCGATCAACGCCGCCAGCTGCTGCCAGCGGTTGGCATCTGCCCCGCTTTCCAGGGCGGCTTCAGGCTCGATCCTTGACTGTAAAGCGGCAATATTTTCACTCACCACGGCGGCGATGCGTTCAAGTTGTTGAACCACCACGGCCACGGCGTCTGTCGGCGCCGGCTGCTGCTCCGTACTGTGTTCAGTGTGGCCGGCCTGACCCTGGGCGATCTGCCGGCACGTCTGCTCAATCGCTGCGGTGATCTCGTTTAACTCACTGACGCTCGATGCCTCTGGCGACAGCCTCTGCGGGCCAGCCTCACCATCATGAGCTGGCTTGCTCTGCTGGTCGGCAGCGGCCTCGTGGGGCGGTGCCATCGCGGCCAGCTGCTTCACGGCTGCAGCGTATTTATGCTCCGCCTCTGCCAGGGCCTGGGCGCTGGCCCGGGCGGCACTGTGATCCTGCCACTGCACCAGATAGCCCCTGCGCTGCGTCTCAACAACGATCTCACTCACGGCCAACTGTAAGCACACCTGCGCTGTGCTGAATTCGCGCTGGCAGGGAAACAGGCTGAGCCCCTCGAAAGGATCATTGCCTTCACACAGCGGTCGAAACAGCGCATGAACGGAGCCACCGCCGGGCCGGGCAGAGACCTGTCGGCTGGCAAACCATTGGGCAGCCGCCCGGTTGACGGTCTGAACCTGCCACTGCTCATCCACCAGCACCAAGGGCGTCAGTAAGGCGTCATAGCCCGCGCCAAGATCGCGCCAGCTAACGGCCTGGTCGTGTTTTTTTCGCCGCTTGGCAGAGGCCGATTTTCCTCGTGCCTGGGTGCCGCTGATCCGTCTGAGCGCTTCGCCCTGCGCTTTGCGCGCTTCACCGGACGCCTGCTGGTCGCGCATCGCCGTCGGGCTCTGCTCACTGTCAGGTGCCACCGTATCGAGCAGGTTGTCGAGAAAGCGGCTGAAGGCAACGTCGTCTGTTTTTGCCACACGCTCCTGCGACACATCAGGGGGTTGATCAGCCGCGTCGAGCGAGGCGTAGACCCCCAGTCTGGCGGCCTTGTCGCCGTCCGGCCGTTGCACGGCAGAGAGCGGGTCGTGGCCCAGTTTCTTTTTGGGTGCGGGTTTTGACATCACACCTCCTTCAGAGCGTCAGCCACCACCGCTCGCCTCGCAAAGGGCGACATCGGGCTGTGACTCACACAC
>JALTMR010000178.1 GCA_027001525.1 Gammaproteobacteria bacterium | reverse complement strand
GCGGCTCTTCCCTGGGGTTGACGCCGGAGAAGTGCTGTCTGAGAGAAACCGAGACGCTCCAGCTCCGGCTATTTTAAACAGTTCATTTTTAATAGCAAAAATGCCCCTTGCGGCCACAGCTTTGCCATAATAGAAACTCCCCCATCACGAGCCGTCACCATGACCCATCCGCTCATCCAGCACCTTCAGAATCCGGCCCTCTTTAACCACCCCGTGACGAAGTTTGAGGTCATCGAGACCCACATCTCCTGGGTACTGCTGACGGGGGATTACGCCTACAAAATAAAAAAACCGGTGAATTTCGGTTTTCTCGACTTCTCCACACTGGCCCGGCGCCGCCACTTCTGCCAGCAGGAGCTGCAACTCAACCGCCGCCTTGCGCCGCAGATCTACCTGGAGGTCGTCGCCATCAGCGGCACGCCGGAACACCCCAGCCTCGACCACAACGGTGAGGCCATTGAATACGCCATCAAGATGCGCCAATTTACACAACAGGCACAACTGGACCGCGTGCTGGCGGCCGGCCAGCTCACCCCCCGCCACATCGATCAACTGGCCGAACGTATCGCCGCCTTTCACGCCCAGGCACAGATCGCCAGCGGCGATAGCCAGTGGGGCGATCCCGCCACCATCCACCACCCGGTGGAGGAGAATTTCGCCCAGATTCGCCCCCTGCTAAACCAGGCGGATGACCTGGCAGCGTTGGCCCGACTGGAGCGCTGGAGCCTGCAACAGCTGGAGCAGCTCACCCCGTTGCTGCAGCAACGCAAGCACGACGGCTTTATTCGCAACGGCCATGGCGACATGCACCTGGCCAATATCGCGCTGATCGACGAGGAGATCGTCATCTTCGACTGCATCGAATTTAACGATGCGTTTCGCTGGATCGACGTCATCAGCGATATCGCCTTCACCGCCATGGACCTGGACGATCGGGGCCAGCCACAGCTGGCCGCCCGCCTCATCAACACCTATCTGCAACGCAGCGGCGACTACCAGGGCCTGGCGCTCTACAACTTCTACCGCCTCTACCGCGCCCTGGTGAGAGCCAAGGTAGCCTGCCTTCGGCTCACCCAACCGGGCCTGACCGCTGAACAAAAGCGCAGCATCCAACAGCAATACCGCGACTACATCACCCTGGCACAGCGCTATTGCGCCCCGGCCCACCCCCTGCTCTGCATCACCCACGGCCTCTCCGGCTCGGGGAAAACCACCTTAAGTCAGCCACTGCTGGAACGCTTTGGCATGATCCGCATCCGCTCCGATGTGGAGAGAAAGCGCCTCTACGGCTACCGTGCTGAAGCGCGCACCGACGCCAGCATCTACAGCCAAACAGCCAACCAGGCCACCTACGAACGACTGGCCCGGCTCAGCCGCGCCATTATCTCTTCGGGGCGCTCGGTCATCGTCGATGCCACCTTTCTCAAACAGGCGGAAAGAGCGCAATACCGGGCCCTCGCTCACTCGCTGGGCGTGCCCTTTGTCATCCTCCATTTCCACGCCCCCAAGGCGCAGCTGATCGAGTGGATTGAGGAGCGCCAGCGAGCCGGCATGGATGCCTCTGAGGCCACGACCGAGATATTGGAAAAGCAGTTGCGCTGGGAAGAGCCGCTGGAGGCGCAGGAGGCCGATGCCCTGATCGAGATAGACAGCCGCGATGACAAGGCAGGGGATCAGCTAATTGCAAAAGTGAAGCCTGTGCTGGAAGAGCAGATGCCCCCCTCTCAATAGGGGGGCATCACAATACGAACTAAATGCGAGCCAAACGAAAGAGAAGTAATGATTAGAGATGCAGACCACACTCGGATTTGGCCGTATCCACCCAGCGACCACAGCGGTCATCCCCCGGCTTGGTGCAATGGGTGCAGCCGATGGAGGAGTAACCCTCAGCCACCAGCGGATGAAACGGGAGATTGTGCTCGCGAATATAGGCGTCGCGCGCCTCTTTGGTAATATCGATCAGCGGGTAGAACTTGATGATGCCGCCGCGATACTCAAACACATCCAGGCTCGCCCGGTGCTCGGTCTGCCAGCGCATCAGGCCTGACACCCAGACCGTGTGATGGCTCTTCACCTCCTCCAGCGGCTCGACCTTATTCACCGAACAGCAGAAGTCGGGATCGGTTTTATAGGTCTGCTCCTTGACGGTAAAGTCGTGCTTCCACGCCTCGGCGCGGGCATCCTCCACTTTGAGATGGTAAAGCTCGGTGAGCTTGCGCTTATACTCCAGCGTCTCGGGAAAATGAAAACCGGTATCGATAAAAATCACCTTCTGCTCAGGGGCCAGGGTGGAGAAGAGGTGCAGCAGCAGCGCAGAGTTGGAGGCGAAGGAGGAGGTCAGCATCACCTCTTTGGCGGGGAAGTCCTGATAGAGCTGCGCGACCCGCCCCTCCACCGAAAGATCACGGTAACGTGCATTGAGGTCAGCGATCTGGTCTTCAATAGACAAAGGCACAGGAGGGGACGAGGGTTGCTTTGCATCTGCGGCGGCTGAAGTGCTCATACGATTGATCCGTATCCAGTTATCTCTAATAGGGCCCGAAACGGGCTGGTGCAATTTCTTTAGAAGAATACTATAAATAAAATAACCCACTGATAATTATTGCTTATATAGTATCGGGACAACGTATAAACACAGAGATCAAATGGAACTGGACATACTCGGCGGCCTGATCGGCGGTATCGGCCTCTTTCTCCTGGGCATGCAGCTGATGACCAGCGGCCTGCGTAACGCGGCGGGACAACAGCTCAGCGACATCCTCCAGCACTGGAGATGGTGGCCCAGCTCGAACTCATGGGTGAAACCCATCGTCTGGCCCGACAAATCGAGAAGGGCGCGCGCTATCTGCACGAATTCAGCCACCAGATTCCGGCGGAAAACATCGAACGGGAGGTGACCGAAGAGGAGAGTTGATGCGAAAATCGCGCCAAGCAGGTATCATCTCTTCGCCTAAAACTGTGGAAATCCATTATGTGTGAACTTGATAACCTCTTTACCAATAACCGTCAGTGGACAGAAAAGACCCTCGAGGAAGATCCCACCTTCTTCAACAAACTCTCCCAGCAACAAGCCCCGGAATATCTCTGGATCGGCTGTTCCGATAGCCGCGTACCTGCAAACGAAATCGTCGGCCTGCTGCCTGGCGAGCTGTTTGTTCACCGCAATGTGGCCAACGCCGTGATCCACACCGACATGAACTGCCAGTCCGTCATGCAGTACGCGGTGGAGTACCTGAAAGTGAAGCACATCATCGTCTGTGGCCACTACGGCTGCGGTGGCGTAAAAGCGGCCATGGAGAACAAGCGTCTCGGCCTGATCGATAACTGGTTGCGCCACCTGCGCGACGTCTACCAGAAGCACAACGAGGCCCTGCTGAGCATCGAGGACGAAGGCCAGCGCTGGGACAGATTATGCGAGCTGAATGTGATCGAACAGGTCTACAATGTCTGCCACTCCACCACTGTGCAAGCGGCCTGGGACCGTGGTCAGGCGGTCTCCGTGCACGCCTGGATCTACAGCATTCAGGACGGCCTGCTGCGTGACCTGAAGGCGACCGTGACCTGTCAGGACGAAATTGCCGATGCCTATCGCATCGCCATGGCATCCAAACGACTGTAGCGCCACACAGAAAGGGCCAGAGGCCAGCCGCCTCTGGCTTATTATCCTGCGGGCCTATCTAGTGTGGTGTAACGGACAATACCAGCGCCGGCAACAACGTATTACTGACTGCTCAAACGCACCGGCACCCGCTTTGCCCCCCAGTTTCCCGGTCTGACGTCGAAGTGGCCGGCACAGGGGCTGCCACAAGCCCGGCAACAACCCGCCTCGGTCAGCGCCCAATCTGACAACACATACCAGTCCCGACCAATCAATAGTTCGCCACACTGGTGGCAGTAAGTGCTCTCCCCCGCCTTGTCGTGCACATTGCCGGTATAGGCGTAACGCACACCATTGTTCAGTGCGATCCGGCGCGCCAGGGAGAGCGTTTCACTGGGCGTGGGGGGAACATCCATCATCTTCCAGTCAGGGTGAAAAGCACTAAAGTGCATGGGCACATCGGGGCCCAGGTGCTCCACCACCCACTGACTCAGCTCGTTAAGCTCCTTCTCTGAATCGTTGTAACCGGGAATAATCAGCGTCGTCAGCTCCAGCCACACATCCGTTTCGTGCTTGATGTATTTCAGCGTCTCCAGCACTGGAGCCAGATGGCCACCACAAAGTTTGAAATAGAAATTTTCGTCAAAGGATTTCAGGTCGACATTGGCGGCGTCCATGTGGCGAAAAAACGCCTCCCTGGGCGCTTCGCTGATGTAGCCCGCCGTCACGGCCACCGACCTCACCCCCACATCACGACAAGCCTGAGCCACATCAATGGCGTATTCATGAAAAATCACCGGATCATTGTAGGTGTAGGCCACACTGGTGCAGCCCAGCTTTTGCGCCGCGTTGGCAATCATCTCGGGTGAGGCGTGGTCGGCCAGCACCTCCATCTCCCTCGCCTTGGACATATCCCAGTTCTGGCAATACTTACAGGCCAGATTGCACCCCGCGGTGCCAAAAGAGAGCACTGGTGTGCCGGGAAAGAAGTGGTTCAGCGGCTTTTTCTCGATGGGGTCCACGCAGTAGCCACTGGAACGACCGTAGGTGGTCAACACCACCCGATCACCCTGATTGGCCCGCACGAAACAGAGCCCCTGCTGCCCCTCGTGCATCTTGCAAAACCGGGGGCAGAGGTCGCACTGCACCCGACCATCCTCAAGCCTGTGCCAATATTTGGTCTCTACCACGCTGCCCGATTCTGCATTCACTGTGCTGTTCATCGTGCTGTACCCCCGATTAGAATCCTACTCTTTGAGATAGGTGGCCTCCGACCACATTACAAGCCGCGTCCCATCACCAGGGCGTTGAAAACAGGCATAGCGGGCACAACTTTACACTTGGGTATACACTATGCGGTCAGACTATCTGGTTACTGTTGGACAATTTAGAGCAGAGACTACCGATGAGCACAATTCGCCCACCCGCCGTTGCCGGCATGTTCTATCCGGACGATGCCGTAACGCTGCACGCCATGATCGACGGCTTTCTTACCGATGCCGCCTCCCAGGGGCCGGTGCCCAAGGCGATTATCGTCCCCCACGCGGGTTACGTCTTCTCCGGTCCGGTAGCCGCCAGCGCCTATCGCCTGCTGGAGCCCGCACGGCAGACCATCAAACGCGTCGTTCTGCTGGGCCCGGCTCACCGGGTTCATATTCAGGGGCTGGC
This sequence comes from Gammaproteobacteria bacterium, assembly GCA_027001525.1. Taxonomy (GTDB): domain Bacteria; phylum Pseudomonadota; class Gammaproteobacteria; order Tenderiales; family Tenderiaceae; genus JALTMR01. The sequence continues at coordinate 1,175 of JALTMR010000178.1, read as the reverse complement.
TACCACCAGCGCCTCCTTCTTTGCCACGCCGCTGGGCAACGTACCCGTCGACCGCGAAGCGGTGCAGACAGCGCTGACGCTGCCTCAAGTACGCGAGTTCGACGAAGCCCACGCCCTGGAACACAGCCTGGAAGTGCAATTGCCCTTTTTGCAGACCGTGCTGGATGACTTCTCCGTGGTGCCTTTTGTGGTGGGCGATGCCAATCCGCAAGAGGTGAGCGAGGTGCTGGAGGCGTTGTGGGGCGACGATGAGACCCTGATCGTCATCAGCTCTGATCTGAGCCACTACGAGCGCTACGAAAAGGCCAGAATCCTCGACCTCGCCACCACGGAGAACATCGAACAGCTCAAGCCGGAACGCATTCGCCACACCGACGCCTGCGGTCGTAACCCCATCAACGGCCTGTTGATGCTGGCAAAGCAGAAAGGACTGGTGGCTCAAACCATCGACTTGCGTAACTCCGGCGACACGGCGGGCCCTCAGGACGAAGTGGTGGGCTACGGTGCCTATATCTTCCACCATGGACAGTAAGCTCAGCACCTCACAAAAACAGACGCTGCTGGCACTGGCCAGAGAGTCCATCAGCTATGGCCTCGAACACGGCACCGTAATGCCCGTTCCACCCGAGCGCTATGACCCCGAGCTGCAAAAACCGGGGGCCTGCTTTGTCACCCTGACCCTGGCGGCTGAGCTAAGGGGCTGCATCGGCTCGCTGGAGGCCTATCGGCCGCTGGTGGTGGATGTTGCCCACAACGCTTATGCCGCAGCTTTTTCTGACCCCCGCTTCGCTCCCCTGAGCCGCGCCGAACTGGCCCAAATCAAAACAGAGATCTCCGTGCTCAACCCCGCAGAGGAGATTAGCGCCAACTCCGAGGCCGCACTACTCGCGCAGCTGCGGCCGGGGATCGATGGCCTGATTCTGCAAGAGGGACAACGGCGGGGCACCTTCCTGCCCAGTGTGTGGCAACAATTGCCGACAGCGGCACAGTTTCTCACCCACCTGAAACTCAAAGCCGGCCTGCCCGCCAACTACTGGTCAGACACGCTGCGCTTCTTTCGCTACACCACAACGCAGTTTGGGGAAGAGTAAGCACTCCCCCACTAACGCAACCGCTCTCCCGAGGGCGTGCACTGCCCCACCGAGCCTACGGTGCAGATCGAGCCATCCACCCAC
>JALTMR010000177.1 GCA_027001525.1 Gammaproteobacteria bacterium | reverse complement strand
AGGGAAACAGATTCGAGCGCTGGACATCGGCACCGGGGCCAGCTGCATCTACCCCATCATTGGCAGCCACAGCTACGGCTGGCGGTTTGTCGCCACGGAGATTGACCCCGTCGCGGTCAAAACCGCCAGGCTGATTGTCAAAACCAACCCCGACCTGAGCCAGTGCATTGAGGTGCGGCAGCAGCACAACAGGGAAGCCATCTTCAAGGGCGTTGTCAGCCCCGGCGAGCGCTTTGACCTGACCCTGTGCAACCCCCCGTTTCACGCCTCCCTGGCTGAGGCCCGGGCCAGCAATCAGCGCAAGGTCCGCAACCTCAACCAGGGCCAGGCAGGCAAGCCCAACTTCGGAGGCCAGCAGCGTGAACTGTGGACTCCCGGCGGCGAGATCCGCTTTTTAAAACAGATGGCCAGAGAGAGTGTGGACTTCAGGGAACAGATCGGCTGGTTCAGCAGCCTGGTCTCCAAAGGTGAAAATATCCGGCCACTCAAAAATCGGCTGACTCAGCTGGGGGCACAACAGATTGAAGTCATCAAAATGAGTCAGGGGCAGAAAATCAGCCGCCTCATCGCCTGGCGCTTCAACAAAGCGATTTGACCCCCGGGAAAAAAGAAGAAACGAACCATTGCGCCAAACACTTTTCACATAGACCGACACCATCGTGGACGCCGTACCATTGCTGTATGGTGTCCTCCTCCAGCACGAACCTACCGATCAAAGGACACCCACCGTGAGCCAAGCGCCCTTTTCCTCCCTTGCACTGCAGCCGTCACTGCTGAAAAATCTGTCGTCACTGGGCTATCAGTCGATGACCCCTGTCCAGGCCCGGAGTCTCCCCCCCATTCTGGCCGGCAGCGACGTGATCGCCCAGGGGAAAACCGGATCAGGCAAGACCGCGGCGTTTAGTCTGGGCATGCTGCAAAAGCTGGACGTGAAGCGTTTTCGCATCCAGTCACTCGTGCTCTGCCCAACACGGGAGCTGGCGGATCAGGTGGCCAAGGAGATTCGCAAGCTGGCCCGCACCATCCACAATATCAAGGTGCTGACACTGTGCGGGGGGGTGCCATTTGGGCCGCAGGTGGGGTCGCTGGAACATGGGGCGCACATTATCGTCGGCACGCCGGGGCGGATTCTGGATCATCTCGGCAAGGGCACGTTGAAGCTGGATGACATCAATATGCTGGTGCTCGATGAGGCAGACCGCATGCTCGACATGGGCTTCCAGGAGACGCTGGACGAGATCATCAGCCACGTTCCGAAACAACGCCAGACGCTGCTGTTCAGCGCCACATTCCCCGACCAGATTGAGTCCATCGCCAGACGTATTATGGTCAATCCCGTGATGGCGCAGGTGGAGGAGAGCCAGGACCACAGCGGCATCCAGCAACATCTTTATCAGGTGGCCGATGATGCCCAGCGCATGACCGCGCTGCGCCTGCTACTGCTGCACTATCGCCCCGCATCGGCGGTGGTCTTTTGCAACACCCGGCGTGAAACCCAGGCGGTTGCCGATGAACTGGGAGACCACGGTTTCAGCGCATTGGCGCTGCATGGCGAACTGGAGCAGCGTGATCGTGACCAGACCCTGGTCCAGTTTGCCAACAACAGCATCTCCGTATTGGTCGCCACCGATGTTGCCGCCCGCGGGCTGGATATCGACGGCCTCGACGCCGTCATCAACTACCACCTCGGCCGCGACGCAGAGGTACACACCCACCGCATCGGTCGCACCGGACGGGCGGGCAACCAGGGCATCGCCTGTACGCTATTCACCGAGAAGGAGCGCTACAAGATCACCCGCCTGGAGGAGCGCCTCGGCCAGGAGATCGACACCCAGCCACTGCCGCCCACCAGCCTGCTGAACGACACCGCCTATCAACCGCCGATGGTGACACTGCAAATCGATGGCGGGAAAAAACAAAAACTCAGGGCTGGCGATATCCTCGGCGCACTGACGGGCAAACACGGCATTGCCGGAGGGCAGGTGGGAAAAATTCAGCTATCCGATCAACGCGCCTACGTCGCAGTGAGTCGAGACGTAGCGAAAATCGCACTGAAAAAATTAACCGAAGGAAAGATGAAAGGACGCTCTTTTCGTGTCAGACCGATAGGCTAGTGGTCCATGCGGAAAATTATGTAACTGTTCGCCTCGTGAGAAGGTACAACTCTGTGTTGGCAAAACTCGAAATGGAACCACCATTCCAGCGTTTTGCCGCCTTGATCTGCACCTTCTCACTGTGCTCCTTAAGTAACAGAATTTCCCGCATGGACCACTAGTGTGGTAGACAATATTCAGGGCACCTCTATTAATTCATGAATGCGCATCTTAAACCCCAAACCCGCTCCATCGGCGTTGCAAATTTTGGCAATAGTCCCACTATTGTCTGCTATTTGCGCCTGGATGTAACGAATTTGGGATTCAACCTGCCGCACCCGAATTAATAGAGGTGCCCTTCAGCTTTTGGGAAAACGAAGCCAACGTTAACGCGGGCGAGGGTTGTTATTGTTGTCATCGTCCTCACGCCAGCACTCGCCATCGAGCGTTTGGGGGCCGCGGTGTGTTTTTCCGCCACCGCCCACGCTCATCACCAGGCCGCGCTGAATCGCCCAGACAATGATTTTCCGGCGTAGCGGGGGGATCAGGCAGATAAAGCCGATGGCGTCGGTGAAAAAGCCCGGCGTCAGCAGCAAGGCCCCACCGATGATCAACATCGCGCCTTCGAGCAGCTCAACCGCCGGCACCCGCCCTTCAGCAACGCTTTGACGCACACGCTCCAGCGTTGCCAGCCCCTGCTGTTTCAGTAAAAAGGCACCCAGCACTGCCGTGAAGACCACTAACAGAACCGTTGGCCAGGCACCCAGCCAGCTACCCACTTTGATGAGCAGGTAGATCTCAATCAGCGGAATCAGGAAAAAGAGAGCAAGAAGAATTCGAAAAGGAAACATGACAACACCATACCCGAAAAATTGTATCGACATAAAGGGACGGGGATTTATTTTGCCCTGCGGCCTGCCTTTCGGTATCTTGCCCGACATGGAAGCTCAACATTGCATTGTTCTGTGCACCTGCCCGGACCAGGCCAGTGCGGACCACATTGCCCAAACCCTGGTGGCCGAGCAGCTGGCAGCCTGCGTCAATATCATCGACGGGGTAAAGTCCGTCTACCTGTGGCAGGGCGAAATGGAGTCCAGCCACGAGCTGCAGCTGATTATCAAGACCCACAGCCGCTGCTATGGGGCGCTGGAGCAGCGGCTGCGGGCACTGCACCCTTATGAACTTCCGGAAATCATCGCAGTCCCTATAGAGGCCGGTCTGCCGGGGTATCTGGCCTGGCTTGATGAGACGACCCGCGCCACCACCGATTAAACACGTTTTGTTACCCCCCTGAGGAATCGATGTCTTTACGTTCACTACTGAAAATTGATGGCTCTGGCCTGACGGCAGCGCTGACCTTCGTTCTGGCGCTGGGGTTGTTTCCGGCCACAGTATTGGCCAGCGGTGGCGGGGAAGACCCGACCACCGCCACCATCACCGCCACAGAAAGCGGCTCGGTGACGAGCTTTTTCTCTTCTATAGGCCAGCGCCTGGGCATTGGCGCCAGTGACGATACATTTCTTCAGCCCGAGCAGGCCTTTCCCTTCAGCGCCGAAATCAAAGATCCCTACACCATTACGGCCTACTGGGAAATCCTTGATGGTTACTATCTCTACCGGGACAAATTTTCATTTGTCCTGCAGGATGCCGACGGCGTTGAAGTGGCCAATGTCGACATCCCCCGCGGCAAGGAGAAGCACGACGAATCCTTCGGGCTGATGGAGGTTTTCTACCATGAGGTCAGCATTGATATCGCCCTGCAGCGCACCAACAAGGCGGCGACCGACCTCACCCTGGTCGCCAAATATCAGGGCTGCGCCGATGCCGGCTTCTGCTACCCGCCCATGCAACAGGCGGTTGCCCTCTCACTGCCTGAGGCGGTGACGCCCGCGCCTGTGACGACATCGCCCGGTGGCAACGGTTTTGTCTCTGAACAGGATCAACTCGCCCAATCGCTGTCACAAAACAATATCGCCCTGAGCATGCTGAGCTTCTTTGGCCTCGGCCTGCTGCTGACCTTTACCCCGTGCGTCTTCCCTATGATCCCTATTCTCTCCAGCATTATCGCCGGCCAGGGAAGCAACATCACCACCAGGCGCGCCTTTTCCCTCTCTCTGGTCTACGTCATGGCCATGGCTTTGACTTACACCGTCGCGGGCGTCTTGGCCGGACTGTTCGGCGGCAATCTCCAGGCGGCCTTCCAGAACCCCTGGATTCTGGGCAGTTTCAGCGCCCTGTTTGTGCTGCTGTCACTCTCCATGTTCGGATTTTATGAACTGCAACTTCCCGGCCGCTTTCAGAGCAAGCTCACCGAGGTGAGTAACAAGCAGCGCGGCGGTACCGTCACCGGCGTGGCCATCATGGGGTTTCTCTCTGCCCTGATCGTTGGCCCCTGTGTCGCAGCACCACTGGCGGGGGCACTGATCTACATCGGTCAGACGGGCGACGCGATATTGGGCGGTGCGGCTCTGTTTGCACTGAGCCTCGGCATGGGAGCACCGCTGCTGCTCATTGGCACCTCGGCCGGCAAGTTCCTGCCCAAGGCCGGCCCCTGGATGGATGCCATCAAAGCGGTTTTTGGTGTGCTTCTTCTGGCCGTGGCGATCTGGATGCTGGAACGTATCATTCCTGGAGCCATTGCCCTGGCTCTGTGGGCTGCACTGTTCATCATCAGCGCCATCTACCTGGGGGCGCTGGAGAACCTCAAACCCGAGGCGTCGGGCTGGCAGCGGCTGTGGAAAGGGTTCGGCGTGGTGATGCTGATCTACGGCGCAACGCTGCTTATCGGCTCGGTCAGTGGCGGCCGCGATCTGTTCCAGCCTCTGGCCGGTCTCTCGGTGGCCCAGGCCAACGAGGGCGCTGGGGCACCCTCCAAAGCGCACCTGGAGTTTGAGCAGATCAAGGGGCTCGACGGCCTCAATCAGGCCCTGGCCCGTGCAAAGCGCAACAATCAGCACGTCATGCTCGATTTCTATGCCGACTGGTGCATCTCCTGCAAGGAGATGGAGGCGAGCACCTTCTCCGATCCTGGCGTCAAACAGGCCCTCGACAACGTCATGCTCATTCAGGCTGATGTCACCGACAATGATGCGCAAGACCAGGCCCTGCTCAAACACTTCGGTCTGATCGGCCCACCCACGATTTTGCTTTTCACCCCGGCCGGGGAGGAGCTGCGACAATACCGCCTGGTCGGTTTTCTTGGCCCCGACGATTTTGAATCACTGATCCGCACTGCGCTGAACTAACTGGAAACACACTATGAATAAAAAAACCGTGATGGTCGGTGCTGTCGTTATTTTTCTGGCCGGCTCGATACTGGGTAATTTCGCCATCAAGATGTTCAAGCAACCGCCCGAACCCTCGGAGGCAACGCAGTCTTTGATCGGTTCACCCGCGCCGACATTTCACCTCAAAGCGCTGGATGGTGTGCGGGAAGATAGCAGCCAGTGGCTGGGGAAAATTCAGGTTATTAACTTCTGGGGCACCTGGTGTCCGCCCTGCAAAGAAGAAATTCCCACCCTCATTGATGTCCAGGAACGCTACGCTGATCGCGGTGTACAGATCATCGGCATCTCGGTTCAGGACAAGCTCAGCGCGGTTAAACGCTACGCCCAGGACAACGGCATCAACTACGTCCTGCTCGATGGCGATAACGACGGCATCGACCTAGCCACCCAACTGGGGAATGACCTTGGCATATTGCCCTACACCGTGCTGCTGGATCGGGACGGTCGCATCGCCTACGTAAAGTACGGTCTGATCAGCCTGAAGACCCTGGAAAGCGAAATTAACAAGTTGATATAGCGCCCATTTATTGGCCTATTCAACGCCAAACTCATGCTATTTGTAGCGAAACACGGACTAACTCGCAAAAACTGGACAGCCACCGCGCAGCATGACAAAATCGGCGCAGTTATGGGGAATGGCTTGCGCCATCTCCCGATGTGATCTCGTCAGAGGATGACCATGGCCAACTTCCTGGTCCTAAACGGCCCCAACTTGAATCTTCTCGGTACACGGGAACCAGAGCACTATGGGGCCACCCGACTACAGGATATTGAACAGCAACTGGTGCAATCAGCTACAAAGGCCGGCCACCGGCTCAGCTGCTTTCAGAGCAATGCCGAACACGAACTGATCGAGCGTATTCACGCCGCCCGACAGGAACAGATCGACTTCATCCTGATTAACCCGGCGGCCTTCACCCACACCAGCGTGGCCATTCGCGACGCACTCAGTGGCGTGGCCATTCCGTTTATCGAGATCCATCTATCGAATGTTTATGCCCGCGAACCCTTTCGGAAGCACTCCTACTTTTCCGATATCGCCGTGGGCATCATCAGTGGCCTGGGAGCCGACGGCTATTCCCTGG
>JALTMR010000176.1 GCA_027001525.1 Gammaproteobacteria bacterium | reverse complement strand
GGGCCATCGTCAAGAAAGCTTTTTGCTTGCCTGCCTGCTTTTCCATGTCAACGCCTTCGAAGAACATGTTGATGCGGTCGTCCGCCAGTACTTTGCGGTAAAAAACATCGACTGCTGCATTAACGGCCGCTTCACCACCAATTTTTTCATAAACGCTGCTCATACTTTACTTGCTCCAATGTAGTAGTTGAGTGATGTGTAGGTACGGCCCGGCTGCTGAAACCAGCAGTCAAGCCGAAACGCGAGCGCAGTAGTGCGCCCGAAAAAAGTGTTGCTACGGATACCCCGCCTCCTCAAGCGATAAGTAGTATCTTGAATGTATTTTTAACCAATGCTCGACGCTGTGTCAATGTCGGTAGGGTAGGGAAACTCTTTAGGGCACCTCTATCAATTCATGAATGCGCACCTTAAACCCCAAATCCGCTACATCGGTGTTGCAAATTTTGGCAATAGTCCCGCTATTGCCCGCAATTTGCGCCTGGATGTAACGAATTTGGGATTCAATCTGCCACATCCAGAATTAATAGAGGTGCCCTCTAGCGTTTTATCCATCCCCAGACAATATAGTTGAATTGAGTTAGAATTGGCCCCTTTTTTCAACCACGTCATTCCAGCCCCGAATTCCTATGTCCAAACTGATTGAAGAGGCCAACAAGCGGCGTACGTTTGCGATCATCTCGCATCCTGATGCCGGTAAAACCACACTGACCGAGAAGCTGCTGCTGTATGGCGGAGCGATTCAGATGGCAGGCACCGTCAAAGGCCGCAAGGCCGCACGCCATGCGACTTCAGACTGGATGGAGATGGAGAAGCAGCGGGGCATTTCGGTGACCACTTCGGTGATGCAGTTCCCTCACAATGGCAAGATTCTCAACCTGCTCGACACCCCGGGCCATGAAGATTTCTCGGAAGATACCTATCGCACGCTAACGGCCGTGGATTCGGCCCTGATGGTGATCGATTGCGCCAAGGGGGTGGAGAACAGGACCATTAAACTGATGGAAGTCTGTCGCCTGCGTGATACCCCCATTATTACCTTCGTTAACAAAATGGATCGCGAGGGGCGTGACCCCATCGAGCTGCTGGACGAGGTGGAGGAGGTACTGAAAATTCAATGCGCCCCTATCACCTGGCCCATTGGCATGGGGAAAAACTTCAAAGGGGTGTTTGATCTTTACAACGATTCGATCAATCTGTTCAGTGCCACTCACGGTGGGAAAATTCAGGCTGGTGAAGTGATTGATGGCCTGGATAACCCACGCCTGGACGAGTTGTGGGGCGCAGCGTTTGCCGAGGATATACGGGAAGAGATTGAGCTGGTGCGAGGGGCAAGCCACGAGTTTGATCACGACGCCTACATGCGCGGTGAGCTGACGCCGGTTTTCTTTGGCTCGGCCATCAATAATTTCGGGGTGGGCGAGCTGCTGGATGCTTTCGCGGATTGGGCCCCAGCCCCGTTGCCGCGCAGCACCAAGACGCGTGAAGTTACACCGGATGAGGCCAAGTTCAGCGGCTTTGTTTTTAAAATCCAGGCCAATATGGATCCCCAGCACCGTGATCGCGTGGCCTTCCTGCGTGTCTGTTCCGGCAGCTATCAGAAGGGGATGAAGGCGCGCCATGTGCGTATCGGGCGTGACGTCAAAATCCCCGATGCCATCACCTTTATGGCGGCAGATCGTGGCCATGTGGATGAGGCGTATGCCGGCGATATCATCGGCTTGCACAATCACGGCACTATCCAGATCGGTGACACCTTCACCTTGGGCGAGGAGCTGAAATTCACCGGCATTCCCAACTTTGCACCGGAGCTGTTTCGCCGTGCTCAGCTTAAAGATCCCCTGAAGATGAAAGCGCTGCAAAAAGGGCTGCAACAGTTATGTGAAGAGGGGGCCACCCAGCTGCTGAAACCGCTCAATACCAACGAACTGATCTTGGGCGCGGTGGGCGTATTGCAGTTTGAAGTGGTGGCTCAGCGCCTGAAAGATGAGTACAAGGTCGAATGCCTGTTTGAGCCCGTGGCGGTGAATACCGCTCGCTGGGTAGTGTGTGAAGACACCAAGACGCTGGATGAGTTTAAAAAGAAAGCCTCTGATAACCTGGCCCTGGATGGTGCGAACCAGCTGGTTTACATCGCCCCGACACGAGTCAATTTGCAGTTGACCCAGGAGCGTTGGCCCGATGTGGCGTTCCACTCCACGCGTGAACATTAGCCATCGCGTCAGCGCCGGCTGATTTGGGCCACGTAGTTGATTTTCTCCTGCCAGACGATCTGATCCAGGTCGTTGATGACCGACACCGTCCATACCCCCAATTGATTTGGGGGGAGCACGGTGGCTGACCACGCACGCCAGCGCGGTGCGCCCACGCGAAAAGTCTTCTCCTTGACCACATGCCCCTGGTACTCCCAGCGGTGGGTGACTTGTTGGCCGGTCATGCCTTTTAGATCGGTAAAGTAGTAGAGATAGGGGTGGGCACTGTCCACCGCTGATAGCCGGTCCACCGGCTCACGGTTGACCACCGCCGAGGTGAAGGCTGAGCGCGAAATTGAGCCCCCCAATACGCCCAGCCTCGGGTCATAGGGCGTCTCCCCGGCGTACAGGCTGATGCTAAAGAACAGTGTTAGCGCGGAAAGGGCAATTTTTGTTGCCGTAGTGTGGGTCAGCATGGGTCTATCTCCCCTTGGTGTTTGGTGTGACCTCCTCTCTTCATGCAGTTGTTCGGGTGTTGCTCGGGGGATCTTTAATGCGGGGGGATAAAATGAAAAGGCCCCGCTCAGTCGAACGGGGCCTGTGTCAGTGGGCGAGGTGCGTATCAGGTGATGACGGTGGGGGCATCTCGTCCGGTAAATTGACGAATACCGGCAATATCGTCAGCAATACTGATCAGATCGGCCAGTGCGGCCTGGGTAGCCTGCTGATGCTTGTCACTGTCTGTCTCATAGCGTTCCACGTATAGCCGCAGGGTTGCGCCCTCAGTGCCTGTACCGGAGAGGCGGAAGACGATGCGCGAGCCGTCTTCAAAGCCGATGCGAATGCCCTGCTTGTGGCTCTCTGAGCCGTCGATGGGATCGATGTAACTGAAGTCATCAGCGAAGGCGATTTTCTGATGGCCGAAGCTTTGGCCGGGTAGCGACGTCAATTTGCCTCGCAGCCGGCTGATCAGCTCGTTGGCCGCTGTGGCGTCAACCCCCTCGTAGTCGTGACGGGAGTAGTAGTTACGGCCGTACCTGGCCCAATGTTCGGTGAGAATTGCTTCCACCGACTGTTTGCGTACGGCGAGGATGTTGAGCCAGAACAGCACGGCCCACAGGCCATCTTTTTCGCGTACGTGATCGGACCCCGTGCCGAAGCTCTCCTCGCCGCAGAGGGTGACTTTGCCGGCATCCATCAGATTACCGAAAAATTTCCAGCCGGTGGGCGTTTCATAACAGTTGATGCCCAGTGCCTCGGCCACGCGGTCAGCGGCGGCACTGGTGGGCATGGAGCGGGCGACACCGGCAATGCCCTGGGCGTAACCGGGGGCAAGCGTGGCGTTGGCGGCCAGCACCGCCAGGCTGTCGCTGGGGGTGACGAAAAAGTTATTGCCCAGCACCATGTTGCGATCGCCATCACCATCGGAGGCGGCCCCGAAGTCGGGTGCATCGGGGGAAAACATCTCGGCCACCAGCTCCCTGGCATAGGTGAGGTTGGGGTCGGGGTGGCCCTTGCCAAAGTCGGTTAGCGGAATGCCGTTGATGACGGTGCCGTCCGGCGCGCCCAGATACTCTTCCAGAATAGTGGTGGCGTAGGGGCCGGTGATGGCATGCATGGCATCGAAACGCATGCGAAAGCCGCTGCGAAACAGCTCACGAATGGCGTCGAAATCGAAGAGCTCTCTCATTAACTCGGCGTAATCGGCCACGGGATCGATGACAGTGACGACCATTTCGCCGATCTTGAAATCGTGCTCCTTATCCAGCGGCATTTCAGCGGCATCGATTTTTTTATACTCGGTGATGGTCTGGGTGTGGGCAAAAATCGCATCGGTGATCTTTTCCGGGGCGGGGCCACCGTTGCCAATGTTGTATTTGATGCCAAAATCTTCGTCCGGGCCGCCGGGGTTGTGGCTGGCAGAGAGCACGATGCCGCCAAAGGCCTCGTGCTTGCGAATCACGCAGGAGGCCGCTGGCGTGGAGAGCAGGCCATCACAGCCCACCAATACCCGGCCAAAACCGTTGGCGGCGGCCATCTCGATAATCGTGTGCGTGGCTTCCAGGTTGCCGTAACGGCCATCGCCGCCAATGACCAGCGTTTTGCCTTCGTAGCCTTCCAGGCTGTTGAAGATCGACTGCACAAAATTTTCCAGGTAATGAGGCTGCTGGAAGACCTTTACCTTTTTCCGCAGGCCGGAGGTTCCGGGTTTCTGATCGTGAAAGGGGGTTGTCGCTATTGTTTTTATCGTCATATCCATATCCCAACGTGTTGAGGCGCACTCTGCTGATGTCTATCCCAAGAAGACTAAAGGGCGGCCTTGAAATCCACAAGGGGTGTACCCATTATTCCTGGAGTTTTATCTATTTACTTGCCAGGAGAGATTGGAACAATGACTGTGGAAACGCATAAAGAGACGCTTGGATTTCAGACTGAAGTACGCCAGCTGCTTAAGCTGATGATTCACTCGCTCTATTCCAATAAAGAGATTTTTCTGCGTGAGCTGATCTCCAATGCGTCTGACGCCAGTGACAAACTGCGTTTTGAGGCGCTGGCCGATGATGCCCTCTACGAAGACGACGGCGAGCTGAAAATCCAGATCGAATTTGATAAAGAGGCGCGTACGCTGACGATCCGCGACAACGGCATCGGCATGACCCGTGATGAGGTGATGGAGAATATCGGAACCATCGCCAAGTCGGGGACGCGTCAGTTCTTCGACTCCCTGACTGGCGATCAGGCCAAGGATGCCCAGCTTATCGGCCAGTTCGGCGTGGGCTTCTACTCCGCCTTTATCGTGGCTGACAAGGTCACCGTGGCCACACGTCGCGCCGGCATGGGGTCCGAGCACGGTGTGCTGTGGGCCTCTGATGGCGAGGGTGAATACACCATTGAAACCATTGACAAAGCGGCACGGGGCACCGAAGTCACCTTGCACCTGCGTGAGGGCGAGGAGGAGTTTGCCGAGGAGTACCGTCTGCGTAACATCATCCAGAAATACTCGGACCACATCAGTCTGCCCATCTATATGCTGACCGAGAAAGCCGCCGAAGAGGGTGACGAGAAGGTGCTTGAGTGGACGATGGTGAACAGCGCCTCCGCCCTCTGGACCCGCGCCAAAAGCGACATCAGCGAGGAGGAGTACAACGAGTTCTACAAGCATGTGGCGCACGATTTTCAGGACCCGCTGGCGCATGTCCACTCCAAGGTGGAGGGGACGAACTCCTACACCTCACTCTTCTATATACCCAAGCAGGCGCCTTTCGACCTGTTTGATCGCGAAAAGCGTCACGGCATCAAACTCTACGTCAAGCGCGTCTTCATCATGGATGATGCCGAGCAGCTGATGCCGGTCTACCTGCGGTTTGTGCGCGGCATCGTCGATTCTGATGATCTGCCACTCAACGTTTCGCGTGAAATTCTCCAGCGCAACAAGCACATCGACTCCATCCGTGCCGCTTCAGTGAAGAAGGTGCTGGGCCTGCTGGAGGGGCTGGCGAAAAATGAGCCGGAAAAATACACCGAATTCTGGAACACCTTTGGCGCGGTGATGAAGGAGGGTGTGGCAGAAGACAACGCCAACCGTGAGCGCATCGCCAAACTGATGCGTTTTGCCTCCACTCACCATAGCGACGATGCGCAGACGGTTTCGCTGGACGACTACATCGGCCGCATGAAAGAGGGGCAGGACAAGATTTATTACATCACTGCAGATAGCTTTGCTGCGGCGCAGAACAGCCCTCACCTGGAGGTCTTCCTCAAGAAGGGTATCGAGGTGCTGCTCATGGGCGAGCGGGTGGATGAGTGGATGATGTCCTATCTGACCGAATATGATGGCAAGTCCTTCCAGTCTGTGGCCAAGGGCGATCTCGATCTGGGCCAGCTTGATGACGAGCAAGAGCAGGAAGAGGCGAAAAAGATTGAGGAGGAGTTCAAGGATCTCGCCACCAAGATGAAAGAAGCCTTGGGCGACAAGGTGAAAGAGGTGCGCATCAGTCACCGCCTGACACGCTCTCCCTCCTGCCTGGTGGTGGAGGAGCATGACATGGCGCTGAACATGCAGAAATTGCTCAAGCAGGCGGGTCATGAGGTGCCAAACGCTCAGCCGACGCTGGAGATCAACCCAGAGCACCCGCTGGTTGCCCACCTGAAAGAGGTGGATGACGAGGCCCGTTTCGCCGACTGGAGCTGCGTACTGCTTGACCAGGCGGCGCTGAGCGAGGGCGGGCAGTTGGATGACCCGGCCAATTTTGTCTTGCGTCTCAACAACCTGCTGCTCTCTGCCATGG
>JALTMR010000175.1 GCA_027001525.1 Gammaproteobacteria bacterium | reverse complement strand
TTGTAGAAGGCAGAAAAGACTTTTGCCGCATCGTACGGGCGCTCCTGCTCGAGGTAGTACTGGGCCAGCCACTCATAGATCAAAAACTCGTAAGCCCGGGCGGGTTTACCCTCCAGGTAGGTGGACAGATAGACCGGATCATCTTTTTGTGACACGCAAAGATTGATTACCCGATCAACCTCCCCGACCAGCTCCTTCTCGGACTTCTCCAGAAACGCCAATTGGGACAGCTCTGAGGGGGCCATATTCTGGTTGAGCTTGGAATCCAGTAGCGTAAAAAAAACCGTCATAGAATCGACACAGCGGTCCTGTTTGTAGATAGACCAACCGTATTTGAACAGCGCTTGCTCGTAGAATTTTGATGAGTGCCCGATGGCCACGACGTTGGAATAGGCATGCTCCGCCTCGTCATAACGCAGATCCGCAAACAGAATTTCTCCACGCCGAAAATGGGCCTCATCGACCCGGGGCGAATGAGGATAGAGACGAGCAACCAGCTTCAGTGCCCGAACCGCTTTCTCCACTCGTCCGCTCTGCTCATAAGCCCTGGCCAGCTGATATAGAACATCCTCTCGTTCAGGGTATTTTGGATAGGTAACCAGCAGCTTTTGATACCAGTGTATCGCCTTATCGTAACTGTTCTCGTCAAGCGAGGGATCCCCGTCATCAAAGGCTTTGCCGACGCGCTGCATTTCCAGATCGGCCAGACTCCGCATAGCCTTCGCGTTTAACTCCCCTGCGCCAATGTCCTGTGCCAGCCCCTCATAGGTTTCGATGGCACGATCGACGCTGAGCCCCTGGCGGGGAGTCTCATCCAGGTCGATCTCCATCGAATCCAAACTGCCTAGCGTCGTGTCGTTTTGCTCCGGCGTACCAGCACAGGCGGTCAGAATAAGGGCCATGAGAAAGAGAAGAGCGCGTCGTAAATTCATTAATCACTCTCCCTCCGACCAAACGCTGCCTGCTCTATCGCTTGAGCCAAGCCAAAACGGGCTTGCTGCCCATAATTTTTAAGCTGTTGCTGATGGCTTTCAAGGATCTCTGTCGCCAAAGCGTTCAAATGTTCTTCACCAGTGTCGATCGCGGAGCGAAAGGCCTCACCAATGGCCAGGTATCTGGCATGGGCTGCAGATATGTCGGACTGTAATTGCGCGGCGTGGGGCAACGCCTCCAATTGGGCCACCCCTTCATCCATCGATTTGTAGCGTTCCCGCAGTTTCAAGATGTAGCGATACTCCTGAAGCGCCTGCTGAAAGACGGGACTCTCCATCAGTAGCGGGACAAACTTTCCGACGCCAATGCGGGTGGGCGCACTGCGCCAGGCATCTAACCAGCTGAACTCATCGGCCGGGTCCCCCGCTCGGAGCAGAGTGACCAACATACCGCGTGCTATCTCTTCTTTGGCGGCATTCATCGCCACGATATCTGCTTCAAAGCGGTGAATGGCGTCATCATAAGCTTCAGCCGCCCGATTCACTGCCCCGGCCCGCCCGAACCCGTAGGGCACAGCGAGGGCTGATTCGTAGAGCTGGGTATTGGTTATGCTGTTTTTTTGAAGCTCCAGCCAATAAACCAGTGCTTTCCTGTAGTTGTTCTCGGCCGAGTAGGCCCAGCCCATGCCTAACAGTGCCTGACTGGCCATCAGAGTATCCAGATTGATTTTGGCGAGGTATTTACGCGCTTGCCTGGCCTTGTTGAGCTGAAGCAAGCTATAGCCCAGCGCCAGATTTGCCTGATCACGCAGGGCTGCTTTGGCTGGGTCATTTTGCACGTCAAGCTTGGCCAGCTCGCCCAGGATCAGCGCGCCGCGCTTGTTGCGGTAGTGACTCAGCAAGGTCACCGCGATGTTGTAGCGCTGGTAGAGTGACCAATCCGTGTCATGTTTGAATTTTGGCAGCGCTCTGATAGCTGCTTTCTCTTTTCTCTGGTGCAAATAGACAAGGGACTGAATGACCCCCAGCTCCACCCGCTGCTCATTATCGAGCCGCTTTCCCGTGTGGGGCAGTGCCTGCTCAGCCAGGTCAAAACGGGCATTGTCGATGGCGAGCTTTGCATAGGCCAACCACGCCCGTTCGGAGCGCTCTCCCTCACCCTGTTCGGCAATCAAACGGTACACGTCCATGGCCCGGCCAGCTAACCCCAGCTCGACGTACTTTTTTGCCAGGTAGAGTAAGGGCAGCTCATCGCGCTCGCTGAGCTGCTGCTGATCCAGAGCTAACTGCAACAGAGCTGCACTGCGAAAATCCCTGTTAAAAGCCGCCGCCTCAATCGCCTCACCCAAAAGCACATTTTTTGCCTTGCTGAAATCAACTGACTCAGACTCAGAAGCAGGTGAGGCGGAAGAAAAAGCAAAACAGCTAATGAAAATCAGCAGCAATAACGAAACGCGGTTGAGTGGCAGTGTCTGATCCATAGTCGGGCGGAGCTACTCCTGATGAAACACAAATTCAGGAAAAAACACCAACTCCGACTGCTGTTGGTGCATGACATCAATGATGGCAACTCTCATCACAGTAATGCCCTTTTCTGTTTCAAACGGATAGGTTTTTTCATGGCTATAGGCACCGTTAAAGACACCACTGAATCGGGCCTGAAGAGTATGCTGGCCTGGCGCGAGACGGCCGACGTAGAGCTTTTCCATCCCGCCCTGTTCAAAGGCGGCGCGCTGCTCAGCATCAACAGAGCGAACGACCACCACCTCACCATCCAGGACAAGCTCCACGCTTTCCAGTTTAAGCTCTGGCACGTTGCCCACATCCAGGTAGATGAGAATCCGCTCATTGCCCTGCTTTGCCTCATCCTTTTGTTCAATGACAAGAAGATCACGCTGCAAACCCAGCATCTCCTCCGAGAGTGAGGAAAAATTCCACAGCGGTGCGTCAGCGTAGGCCGTGGTTAGCCACACTGGAGATGAAACCGTAATGAAAACGAAAGTCAGCACCTTCCGTAATGCTTTAAGCAGCGCCACCGAAGCCTCAAAGATAGTCAACAAAACAAGAAGAGAAAGGGCACCCCACCCTCACACCGGGGGCAGAACAACAATCACCAGCATTTCCATATCCCGCTGAGATGCGTCGCGCAATTGTGCCCTATCTCAATCACGGGGGTAAAGTGAGTTACACCCCTTATTCGTCACAAATTCGACGACACTTTAGTTACACCCGAAATACGGACACAAAAAAGGGGCCCTCAGGCCCCTTTCTGGTACCACCCAATCAGGAGGCAGTACGTTTCTTTTCAATCAGATCATGGATGATGGGAGTCAGAATAACCTCCATCGCCATGCCCATTTTACTCGCCGGCAACACCATCGTGTTCGGGCGAGACATCCAGGACCCTTGCAGCATATTCAGGTAGAAGCCCAGATCATGCTTCTTCGGGTAGCGGAAACGAATCACACAAAAGCTTTCATCGGGCGTGGGAATATCGCGGGCAATGAACGGGTTGGAAGTATCAACAATGGGCACACGCTGAAAGTTCACATCAGTGCGGGAGAACTGAGGCGTCACGCAGGTCACGTAATCCGGCATACGGCGCAAAATGGTATCAACGATCGCTTCTGCGGAATATCCACGCTCGGCGCTATCACGATGGATCTTCTGGATCCACTCCAGGTTAACGATAGGCACCACACCCACCAGCAGATCAACCCACTGGGCAACATCGACTGTGTCGGTCACCACACCACCGTGCAGCCCTTCGTAGAACAGCAGGTCAGAACCAGGAGCGATCTCCTCCCAGGGAGTGAACTCACCGGGCTGCTGGCCGTATGGCTCAGCCTCTTCTTCGTTATGCAGGTAACGACGAATTTGGCCAAGACCTGTCTCGCCGTAAGTACGAAACAGCTCTTCGAGCTTGTCGAACACATTACCCTCATCACCAAAGTGGCTCAGTGTACGCCCCTCCGCCTGAGCCTTCGCCACTGCCTCTTTCATCGCCACACGATCGTAACGGTGAAAGCTGTCACCCTCTACAACCTGAGCTTTCAGCCCTTCGCGGCGAAAAATATGCTCCATCGCAGACTTAACAGTCGACGTTCCCGCACCAGATGAACCGGTAACAGCAACAACAGGATGCTTTCTGGACATGATGTCCTCCTTAGTATGATGAATGACTACTTAGTTAAATAACGCGTTCCGCAGGCTGCCCGCACCACGGCGGCAACCGGCATTGAATTTGGGCCTGACCACCAGAAACTGCCCCCCAATTACAAGGAGATTTTTTGTTACGATCAGCTTACAAAACAGACAGATATTTCGATCCATCCACGGTAAATCAAGGCGACTACAGCTATCGGGAAACCGTCGATTATACAACAAGCCGACAGATTTGCGACTTTTTAGGCCAGCCACTGAACTCAACAGGCCGGGCCGCCGATACCCTGGTGTGGGTGCCATAAACGGCTTCACCGTACGGATACACGCTGCAATACCACAGGATGAGTAAATGTCGTTGTTTTGGAGGGCTCCATGCCCAGCCCACAAGCAATTCTCCGCCATCTGGGTGAGCCTTTGGCTCGCACTTTGGAGTGGTAGCTGTGCGGCCTACCTGCCCATCGAGGCCATTCAGATCGAGGGCAACACCACCACCCAGGCAAGAATTATCCTGCAAGAGATGTTCGTTGGGGTTGGAGACCCCGCCGATCCCGCACGGATAAAAAAATCCCGTCAGGCCATCATGGATCTTGGCCTGTTTAAGTCGGTACGCACAGCGCTTAGGGAGGGCACACAGGGGCAAATACTCACCATCAGCGTATCGGAAAAATACTACTTTTTCCCCATTCCCAAACTCAAACGCTCGCCCGACGGCGACATCAGCTACGGCGCACAACTGCGCTTTGACAACCTGGCCGGCCTCAACCAGAAGTTGAAATTAACCTACAAAACTGAGCGCAACTGCTGCACTCTGGAGGGAAATCGGAACGCCACCTCCCTCGACTACGAATCACCCCGCATCGGCGGCACTCACTACGACCTGAAAATGGGGCTGGAGTACACCGTTGGCCCCTTCGATGTCAGCGAAAATGGTGCCGTTATTTCGGAATACCAGGAGAAGACCGAAGGGGCCACATTCAGCATCAGGCGCTGGCTCAACCGCACAGGGCCCAGTGT
Source organism: Gammaproteobacteria bacterium (assembly GCA_027001525.1). Classification (GTDB taxonomy): domain Bacteria; phylum Pseudomonadota; class Gammaproteobacteria; order Tenderiales; family Tenderiaceae; genus JALTMR01. Next base: position 1,399 of record JALTMR010000175.1, on the reverse strand, counting down.
CGGCTGGAGCGTTCGCAGCGGCTGGTTTTGGAAAAAGCAAAAACACGAATATGTCTCCGGCGTACCCAATACAGCAAACCCCGGTCACGCCGCCGGCCTGACCTTCAGCATCAGCCACAAACTGGTTCACGACTACCTCTTCAGCCGTGGCGGAAGCCGGTACGGCTACGACTTGCGAGTGGGAATGACTCAACTGGGCTCCGATGCCACCTACTCCACCAACAAATTTTACTATCGCCGATACTGGCCGGTGGGGCAGCACCCCCACCGGAACCTTAACTTTCAGCTTCAACTCGGATTTTCCGGCGGTACCCTGGTGTTGGGCGACTACGCCTTTTCGGTAGGCGGCAGCCGCACGTTAAGAGCACTGGACAAGGGCAGCCGACCCGGCCGCTCCTTCTTCGCCTTCAACATCGAGTACCTGACCCCCTTGTTTAACCAACCCGCCTTTCGGGGCGTCGCCTTTTTCGATATCGGCAACGCCTATTACGACAACCGCATCATCGATTTCGGCGACCTCGATGCCGGCCCGGGGTTTGGCATTCGCTACCGCCTGAAATCATTCGTCAACTTACAAATCAGGGTGGATGTCGCCTATAACCTGGAGACTGCGGAAAAACGAAGCTACATCGGTACCCGAAACTCCTTTTAGCCTGCCAGGGCCCGTATGGAATATTCGGGACCGATATCGTAGACTGGCCCGACAGCGCAGCAGATACCCAATACTAGGCAGTGAGAGAGACGACCTTGCGAGACAACCACTTCAGCACCTGGACAACGGTAGGACTGGCACTGCTCGTCACGCTGTTCACGGCTTGCTCGACGACTGAAATCAACAGCCGCAACGCACTCATTCAACACGACAACACAGCGAAATCAGAGTACGCCAAAGTCTACTTCATTCGCCCCAATACGGAGCACATGCAGGGCTTTCCGGACAACCCGCTCAACGTCCTCATCAACGGCCAGGAACTCATGAAACTGGGCAAGGGCGAATACACCCTGGTCTACCTCAAGCCCCATGAAATCACCATCACACTGGAGAATCTGACCCAGACCCGGGGTCGCTGGGAAGTCGAAACCGTAAAGCAAAGCCGCATCTTTGACTTCGAGGCCGGCCAAACCTACTTTCTCGTCACCCAACCGGTGGATGGCGAGTTTCGGGGCGTGCACTTTAGACCGGAACTGCGCCTTGCAGCCGATGCCAAGGTCATCAGCAAACGCCTCAAGGCCGTCGGCCAGGCTAAGCAAGAGCCCATTCAGAGCCTCTAAACGGCTCACCTCCAGTGCTCTTTCTCATTCTTGGACTGCTCTTCCTGGGCGCTCTTTTTGGCCCTCAATGGTGGGCTAAACACACCCTTAAACGCCACAGCAAACCGCGACCGGACTTTCCCGGGAG
>JALTMR010000174.1 GCA_027001525.1 Gammaproteobacteria bacterium | reverse complement strand
TGAAGATCCTGTAACCGCCAATCAGGCGTTTTTCTCATTAATGAAGTCGATGGCTTTTTCGATACGGCGCAGGCAAGTCTCCAGCCCCATCAGAGACATCGTCAAATCGAGGTCGGGCGCAGGAGCTCCGCCGGTGACCGCCAACCGCAAAGGCATTCCCACCTTGCCAAAACCGACACCTAGCTCTTCCACCGTCTGCTCCATTGCCGCATGGATCAGCTCGCGATGCCAACCGGGCAGACGCATCAGCTTTTCACTCATCTTTTCAAGCACCTCGACAGCCTCTGGCTTAAAGGCCTTTTTTGCTGCTTTGGCGTTGTACTCACTGAATTCCTTGTAGTAGATGGCGCAATTGTGTGCCATCTCCACCAATGTCTTGGAGCGCTCCTGATTGACCTTGATGACGTCCAGAAGATTGGGCCCATTGGTCGGATCAATCTCCAGCTTGCTCAGGTGGTAGCTCAGGTGGTGCGCAATATGGGCAGGGTCACTCTCCTTGATGTAGTGCTGATTTAGCCACAACAACTTGGAGGTATTGAATGTGGAGGCGGAACTATTCACGTCCTCCACATCAAAGAGCTGAATCAGCTCTTCCGGGGAAAAAATTTCCTGATCGCCATGAGACCAACCTAAACGCACCAGGTAGTTAATCACCGCCTCTGGCAAATAGCCCTCTTCACGATACTGCATCACACCGACCGCCCCGTGACGCTTGGAGAGGCGCTTGCCGTCATCACCCAGAATCATCGGTACATGGGCGTATTTGGGGATGTCGGCTCCCAGCGCTTTGAGAATGTTGATCTGGCGCGGTGTGTTGTTGATGTGGTCATCCCCCCGGATCACATGGTCGATACCCATCTCGTGGTCGTCCACCACCACCGTGAGGTTATAGGTCGGCGTGCCGTCAGTGCGGGCGATGATCAAGTCATCCAGCTCGGCATTCTGAACAGCAATTTTTCCGCGCACCATGTCATCGATGACAACGACCCCCTCCTGGGGATTACGAAAGCGAATTACATGGGGCTTATCTTCCGGGTACTCGCCCAGGTTCCGGCAACAGCCGTCATAACGTGGCTTCTGTTTGTTGGTCATCTGCTCCTCGCGCAGGGCGTCGAGACGCTCTCTGGAGCAGTAGCAGCGGTAAGCGTGCCCCTCGTCCATCAACTGCTGAATGACCTCTTTGTAGCGATCAAAGCGCTCAGATTGAAAAAACGGCCCCTCGTCGTACTCCAACCCCAGCCAGGTCATCCCCTCCAGAATGGCATCTACCGATTCAGTGGTAGAGCGCTCCAGGTCGGTATCCTCAATACGCAAAACAAACTGCCCGCCATGCTTGCGCGCGTAGAGCCAGGAGAACAGCGCCGTGCGGGCACCGCCAATATGAAGATAACCTGTGGGACTAGGGGCGAAACGAGTGCGTACCGTCATGCTTGATCTCTTTATGTTCCAACGCGAAGGGCGAGTATTCTAGCAGAAAGACCAAACCGCTTAGTGCGTATTTAG
>JALTMR010000173.1 GCA_027001525.1 Gammaproteobacteria bacterium | reverse complement strand
CACCAACGCAATGCGAGCATCGAAACAGCTGCCGCGCTGGGCCCGCAGTAGCTCGCTCACAAAATCGGCCGTGGCCAACATATCGATGGGGGACGGGGCAACGGGGATCAAAATAACATCGGCCCCTTTGATCTGATCTCGCAGATCCATGCCCTTCAGGCCGGCGGGCGTGTCAACCACCACACGCTCAACCACCGCCGGGACTCGCTGGGCAAAGCTTCGAGTCACCTGGCATTGACCATACTGATAGGCAGGGATAGCGTGAATTTCCGGAAGATCGGAGGGGCGCAGCTTCAACCAGTGGGTACTGGACCCCTGGGGGTCAAAGTCAAACAAAGCCGCGCACTTTCCAGCCGCCGCGTAAGCGCTGGCCAAATTCGTAGCAACCGTTGTCTTCCCACTTCCACCCTTAGCATTGGCAACGACAATGCGCCGAACTCTACTGTTGTTCATAGCCATTCCCACAAGGCCTGTTCTCACAAAATCCAAGAAAAAGCTTTTAGACGATACCGACTTGTTCTTATTGTGCTCTCACCGGGAACAACTGAACCGAAGCCGGCCCACAACAGAGCCTTTCCCGCATGAAAGAGAGGGTTTAGTCTAACCCAACCACCCTTCTTGTCAAATAAGGTTAAATACTCGCCCTTCCCCCACGAAGGGGCTTGTTTTTCAGAAAAACAGACGCGGAGAACCCACATCGCTGGCGGCGGAGTTCAATTAGACCTGAGGGCCCAAATCACGGAAAATAGCGGCCCGCATCCCGCTAATTGAGAATATTCACCCGTTATGACCATCAAGCTCGGCGTTGTCATGGACCCCATTGAGGCGATCAACCCCAGGAAAGACAGCACCCTGGCCATGCTGTTAGCAGCCCAGGCAAGGGGGTGGCAGCTTCACTACATGGAGCAGGCGGATATATTCATTCGTGATGGCAGGGCGTTCGCCCGAACTCAATGCGTCACGGTCAGCACTGATGAGACGCGCTGGTATACCTTTGACTCTCAGCAGACGCTACCGCTGGCAGACCTCGACGCCATTCTCATGCGCAAGGACCCCCCTTTCGACATGCAGTTCATTCACACCACCTATTTGCTGGAGCTGGCGGAGGCCGCAGGAGTTGTGGTCGTTAACAAACCTCAAAGCCTGCGTGATGCCAACGAAAAGCTCTATACCGCCTGGTTTCCCCAATGCTGCCCTGCCACGCTCGTCAGCAGTGACATGGGCAAATTACGATCCTTTTTCGAGGAACACGGCGACATCATCATCAAACCACTCGAAGGGATGGGGGGAATGTCTATTTTTCGCCTCAAGCAGGGAGATCCCAATGTGAGCGTAGCGCTGGAGCTGCTCACCGCCAATGGCCAGCAATACATTATGGCACAGCGCTTTATTCCCGAAATCAGCCAGGGAGACAAACGTATCCTGCTCGTGGACGGTGAACCTGTTCCCTATGCCCTGGCCCGCATTCCGGCGGCAGGTGAAACGCGGGGAAATCTGGCCGCCGGT
>JALTMR010000172.1 GCA_027001525.1 Gammaproteobacteria bacterium | reverse complement strand
TGGTGAACAGCCGCGATGCCATCTCTTTGCGCGACATGCTCAAGCTGCGCGATGACGTTGAGGCTGTTGCCATCGATGAGGTTGAGCCCGCAGAAGAGATCTACAAACGATTCGACTCGGCTGCAATGTCGCTCGGCGCGCTGTCACCTGAAGCCCATGAGACGCTGGCTGAGGCCATGAATCGTCTGGGGGCCCGCTCCAACTCTGGTGAGGGTGGCGAAGACCCGAAACGCTACGGCACGGTGAAACGCTCCAAAATCAAGCAGATCGCTTCCGGTCGATTTGGCGTGACACCTGCCTACCTGCGCAGCGCCGAAGTGCTGCAAATCAAGGTGGCTCAGGGAGCCAAGCCGGGTGAGGGAGGCCAGCTGCCGGGCCAGAAGGTCAACAAACTGATCGCCGAGCTGCGTTACTGCAAGCCGGGTGTGGGGCTGATCTCGCCCCCACCTCATCACGATATCTACTCCATCGAGGATTTGGCGCAGCTAATCTACGACCTGAAGCAGGTCAACCCGGCGGCACTGGTCTCTGTGAAGCTGGTTTCCGAAGCGGGCGTTGGCACCATCGCCGCCGGTGTGGCCAAGGCCTACGCCGACCTGATTACCATTGCCGGTTTTGATGGTGGCACGGCCGCCTCACCGCTGACCTCGGTAAAATATTGCGGTGGTCCGTGGGAGCTGGGGCTGACCGAGACACACCAGACGCTGCGTGCCAACAACTTGCGTGACAAGGTGCGGGTGCAGACCGACGGTGGCTTGAAGACCGGCCTCGACGTGATCAAGGCGGCCATCCTCGGGGCCGAGAGCTTTGGCTTTGGCACCGGCCCGATGATCGCCATGGGCTGTAAATATCTGCGTATCTGCCATCTCAACAACTGCGCTACCGGCGTCGCGACACAGGACAACGTATTGCGCCGTGACTTCTATACCGGCAATGTCGAGGCGGTGATGAACTATTTTCGCTTCATCGCCGAAGAGGCGCGTCAGATCATGGCCAGGCTGGGTGTACGCAGCATGGAAGAGCTGGTGGGGCGTGTGGATCTGCTGCAGGCGCTGGATGGCGAAACAGCGAAGCAGCAGCGTCTGGATCTGACGCCACTGCTGCACAGCGAAGCGAGTGAGCGGCCCCACACCTGCAAAGTCGAGCGTAACGAGCCTTTTGATAAGGGCGAGCTGGCGGAGCGGATGGTGGCAGAGATTCTGCCTGCTATCGAAAACAAAACCGGTGGGCAGTTCAGCTACGAAGTGGCCAATACGGACCGCTCCATCGGCGCACGCCTGTCGGGTGAAATTGCCGTTCGCCACAGCAACCACGGCATGGATGACGCGCCCATTCGCCTGAACCTGAAAGGTTCGGCTGGCCAGTCCTTTGGTGTCTGGAATGCGGGCGGGCTGGAACTGCATCTCGAAGGGGATGCCAACGACTACGTCGGTAAAGGCATGGCCGGTGGCGAGCTGGTGATCTACCCGCCCCGGGTCAGCACCTTTGCCAGTCACGAAACCACCATCATCGGCAACACCTGTCTCTACGGTGCCACCGGTGGCAAGCTCTACGCTGCGGGTCTGGCGGGCGAGCGCTTTGGCGTACGCAACTCCGGTGCCGAGGCGGTGGTGGAAGGGATTGGGGATCACGGTGCCGAGTACATGACGGGCGGTATTCTGACTGTACTGGGGCAGACCGGGGTCAACTTTGGCGCCGGTATGACCGGCGGGTTTGCCTACATCTACGATGAGGACAACACCTTTGTTGATCGCTATAACCACGAACTGATCGATATCCACCGCATCGGCACCGAGGCGAGCGAGGCCTATCGTAACCACTTGTACAGCGTGATCGAGGCCTATGTGACCAAGACGGGCTCTGTGCGTGGTCAGTCGATTCTCGATAACTTCTCTGATGCGTTGTGTAAATTCTGGCTGGTGAAGCCCAAGGCAGCGGACCTCGAGTCGCTGTTGGCGGATCTGCAACGGGCGGCGGCGTAGCCCGCTGTGCACTTGAATTTAGTCTTCAGAATTAAATGGCATAAAAACGATGGGTAACAATTTTCAATTTATCCAGGTCGAGCGTCGTGATCCAGCCAAAAAACCGGCTGAAGCGCGCAAAAAAGAGTACCGCGAAATTTACGCGGGTTTCGACCAGAATCGGGCGGCGGAGCAGTCGGATCGCTGTCTCTCCTGTGGTAACCCCTACTGCGAGTGGAAGTGCCCGGTTCACAACTATATTCCCGACTGGCTGAAGCTGGTGGCTGAAGGCAAGATCGAGCAGGCGGCGGAGCTGTCGCACCAGACCAATTCACTGCCGGAGATCTGCGGCCGCGTCTGCCCCCAGGACCGTCTTTGCGAAGGGGCTTGTACCCTGGGTGAAGGCGGCTTTGGTGCCGTGACCATCGGCTCGGTTGAGAAATACATCTCCGATACCGCCTTTGACCAGGGCTGGCGTCCCGATCTCTCCCATGTCGAAGCCAGCGGCAGGAAAGTGGCCATTATCGGTGCCGGCCCGGCCGGGCTGGGGTGTGCTGATATCCTGGCTCGCAATGGCGTCAAGGCGGTGGTCTATGATCGCAACCCGGAAATTGGTGGCCTGCTGACCTTTGGTATTCCGGAGTTCAAGCTGGAAAAAGAGGTGGTCCAGCGCCGCCGTGAGGTGATGGAGGGCATGGGGATCGAATTCGTGCTCAACACCAGCGTAGGCAAGGATATCGATTTTCAGACACTGCTGGACGACTACGATGCCGTCTTCCTCGGCATGGGCACCTACACCTACATGAAAGGCGGCTTCCCCGGTGAGGATCTGCCCGGTGTTTTTGAGGCGCTGCCGTTTTTGATCTCCAACGTGAACAACAATCTCGGTTTCGATCAGGATGAGCACGGCTTCATCGACATGGCCGGCAAAAAGGTCGTGGTGCTGGGCGGGGGAGACACCGCCATGGACTGCAATCGTACCTCCATCCGCCAAGGGGCCGAGAGCGTCTTTTGCGCCTACCGCCGCGATGAGGAGAACATGCCGGGCTCCAAGCGCGAAGTGCTCAATGCCAGGGAGGAGGGGGTGCAGTTCCTTTTCAACCGCCAGCCGGTCGAGATCGTCGGTGACGGTAAGGTGGAGGGCATCAAGCTGCTCACCACGCAGCTGGGTGAGCCCGATGAGCGGGGCCGGCGCCGCCCGGAGCCGATTGAAGGCTCCGAAGAGGTGATCCCCTGTGATCACGTTATTGTCGCCTTTGGCTTCCAGCCCAGCCCGGCACCCTGGTTTGCCGATTTTGGCATCACGCTGGACGACCGAGGACGTGTAAAGGCGCCAGGCAACAGTGAATTCAAGTACCAGACCAGCAACCCGAAGGTCTTCGCCGGTGGTGACATGGTGCGCGGCTCTGATCTGGTCGTCACCGCTGTGTTCGAAGGGCGCAGCGCGGCTGAAGGTATTCTGGATTACCTGGACGTTTGATTTTGAGATAACCACGAAGGGCACGAAGAGACACTGGGCTTTACTCGGTGGTTCTTGGTGCCTTTTTTGATTTTGGGGTAGATGTGGGGGATTTATGAGCGAACTGAAAAACGATTGTTTCTTGCGGGCCTTGCTGAAGGAGCCCGTGGACTACACACCTGTGTGGATGATGCGTCAGGCTGGCCGTTACCTGCCCGAGTACAAGGCCACGCGTGCCCAGGCCGGCAGTTTTATGGATCTGTGTAAAAACGCAGACCTGGCCTGTGAAGTGACCCTCCAACCGCTGGAGCGCTATCCGCTCGACGCAGCAATCCTATTCTCCGACATCCTCACCATTCCCGACGCCATGGGGCTGGGGCTGCGTTTTGAGGCAGGCGAAGGGCCGGTGTTCGACCACCCCGTGCGCACCGAGGCGGACGTGAACAAGCTGTTTGTGCCCGATCCTGAAGGTGAGTTGCAATATGTCATGAACGCGGTGCGAACCATCCGTCGCGAACTCAATGGCCGAGTGCCGCTGATCGGCTTTTCCGGCAGCCCCTGGACCCTGGCGGTCTACATGGTAGAGGGCGGCGGCACCAAGGATTATGCCAAGGTCAAGGGCATGATGTTTTCCCGCCCGGATCTGATGCACAAGCTGCTCGATACCACCGCACAGTCGGTGACTGCTTACCTGAACGCCCAGATCGAAGCCGGTGCCCAGGCGGTACAGATTTTCGATACCTGGGGAGGTGTGCTGACACCGCGCGACTACAAGGAGTTCTCCCTGCGCTACATGAAGCAGATTGTGGATGGCCTGATCCGCAATAAAGAGGGGCGTAAAGTGCCGGTTATCCTGTTCACCAAAGGCGGTGGCCAGTGGCTTGAGGCGATGGCCGACACAGGTTGTGACGCCCTGGGGCTGGACTGGACCACCGACATCGCCGATGCCCGTGCCCGCGTGGGCGACAAGGTGGCGCTGCAAGGCAATATGGACCCATCCACACTCTACGCCTCACCCGATCGCATCCGCGAAGAGGTGGCCACCATTCTTGCAGGTTACGGCAAGGGCTCCGGTCACGTCTTTAACCTGGGGCACGGCATTCACCAGCATGTGAATCCCGCGCACGCCGGCGCCTTCGTTGAAGCGGTCGGTGAGTTAAGCCGGCCTTATCACGCGTAAAATTTGACGTTGTAATCAAAGGCGTTTGGATGCAAATTGGGGCTCTGCATCCAAGCGCATCAGCTACACCATCGGGAGGGGAAAGATGGAAGAGCGATTTCAGAAACTGAGGAATATGGAGCTTTTCACCGAAGAGCTTTTCAACCGTATTTTTGCTTTCCAGGAAAAGCAGAGTGCCGCCTGGGACGATAGCAAATCGTTCGACGAGCGCATCAAGGGCATTCCGCTGCACAATCTGATTTTCAGCAACCCCGATCGAGACCCGGAAACCACCGGGCCAACCATTGCCCATTACTACCCCTTGCGGGAAGAGAATCGCGCCTTGGCCTACTACGCCAGACAGGTCAGCGAGCACCCCACGGTGCTGGATGTGCACGCCCGTAACGGTTTTGTGGGCAGCTTGTTGGCGCGCGAGGGGCTGAAGGTCATCGGCCTGCGTGACCCGGCTGAAAAGCCCAATCAGATTGCCGATTTTTACGATCCCGCACACTACGAGCTGCGCACCGGCGGGCTGGGGGATGTGGATTTCGACGTCGATGTGGCCTTTTGCAGCTGGATGCCTGCGGGGCGCAACGTGACGCCGGAGATCGTGGCCCTCAAACCAAAAATGATCATTTACATCTATACCGAGCACATCAACGAACACACCAAAGAGCGCCAGACCGGTACCGATGAGGCCTTCGACAAGCTGCCGTCAAACTACCGCATTGTGGATGAGTGGGAGATCATGCGGCCGGAAAATATGTTGCAGGAGGCGTGGCCCGATCTAAGCGCCAGCATCGAAGAGAAACGCATTGTGCGTATCTACGCCGATGAGTCCGTCGCCGACATTCCCCAGTATGCGATTGAAGAGATGGCGACGCCCTATGATTGGGAGGAGGATCTCGAACTGGCGCTGTTAGCCATCGAGGCGAAAGCGCATTTGCGCTCACGGGGCATTGCGGTTTAAGGGGTGGAAACCAACAGGAAGGGAGCCGCTGCGAAGCGGCTTTTTTGCTTATGATCGGCGTGATTTCAGATACTCACGGCTTGCTGAGGCCCGAAGCCATCGAAGCGCTTCGGGGCAGTGAGCTGATTCTCCACGCCGGGGATATCGGCGATATTGCCGTGATTGAAGCGTTGAAGAAAGTGGCCCCCGTCTGCGCCGTGCGCGGCAATGTGGATACGTCGCCCTGGGCCCAGGCCTTTCCCGCGACCCAGTTTTACGAGTACAGCGCTCATTCGCTCTACATGCTTCACAATATCCGCGAGCTGGATATTGATCCCGCCGCTGCCGGTGCCTGTGTGGTGGTCTATGGCCACTCCCATAAGCCGCTGATCGAACATAAAGAAAATCTTCTGTATCTCAATCCCGGTAGCGCCGGCCCGAGGCGATTTTCCCTGCCCGTATCGGTCGCACGACTCTGGTTTGAGGCGGGCAGGCCCGTGGCCGAGATTGTTGAGTTGCCGGTGAGTTGATGTAGCGCTGGCAGGTCCGTCAGGACGAAGGTATAGTGACCGGCTGCTACAGGGTTGTAAGACTCTATTGAATTTTGCATCGTCGCCTGGGGAGATGGCGGTGCAGGGGAAAAATCAGGGAGGGGGGCCACAAGGCTTCGGGGGATGAATAGAGAGCCACTACGCACGTTGCTGCTGTGGATCGTCTGGGCGTTTGCCGCCCTGATGGTCTATTTCACGTTGTACCGGGACACTCATATCTGGCAGTTCGTCGAGCACGACAGCAGCCATATCACGATGTTCATCATCGTCTTTTTTCTCTTCGGCATTATCTCCAGCTTTGTGCTGACGATATTTGTGACGCTGGAGTCACTGCGCGCCAAACGTCTTGATGCCATGGCACGGGAAGGGGGGCTGAAGGCCATTGCCATCACCTCGTCCAAGCGCGCTGCGGACCGGTTTTTCCAGGCCATTCAGTCCACCTTGACCAGCAAGGGCCAGCCCGACGTGGAGACCTTGCTCCATATCGAGCTGGCGGGTTATGAGCG
>JALTMR010000171.1 GCA_027001525.1 Gammaproteobacteria bacterium | reverse complement strand
ATAGTGAGGGAAGCGCGCTGTGCCAGGATGGTTACTACGAGCACATACAAAAGGAAGATGGAATCCAGTGGGCGCAATGGCGAGATGATGTGGCGTGTGCGCTTGGGCTGACTGGAGGGAATTTCCGGCGGCTTCATGCCAAGGTTTACCACTTTTATAATAAACGTCAGTCGTGGGTCTTCGTGGGCTCGGTTAATTTCACGTATAAGGCAATACATGAAAACATTGAGGCAGGATTCCTTGCCAAACTGGATAAAGCAGGGCCACTGCTTGAGCCTATTCCTGATAAGACCGTAATCGACAAATTCGCTGAGCCCGATGAGGTGCCCCCTGGCGAAGGGAATGAGGTCGATCTGGGTGTGATGCTTCCAGAACTACACCTGTGTTATGACTGGGTGTCGAGGCGTTTGACTGGGCGAACTTCAAGCCATCATGTTTACGAAATCGAGATTCTTGGGCCTGAGGGTGAGCCGGTCATTGCCCCATGGGAGCTGCGCTACAAGGAAGGTGAATATGAAGGGGATACACAGCGCCTAGAAAAGGTATTGAAAAACGGCTCCCTCGTGAAGGTAAGTGGTCGGGATCTAAGGCAAAAGAACAAAACTGCGTTTCCAGAGCATTCTGTGTTACTCCAGCAGGTTGGCTGGAGCCATAAGCCCTTAGACTTGCCGGAGCTGACTGCCACACAGATCCTGGAAATTTATGCAGGGATGGCGCCTGAGCGACGCCAGATGATGTTGGTCGATGCCAAGATCCGCGCGCTTGTCCTGAGCGCGCGAGGGGGAGAGCTTACAACCCAGACCGACGATCAAATCATTGATCAGTTCTTTTGTGAGTACGCAGAAATATTCGGTGCCTTTTCCAAGCTGAAGAAACGGCTTGAGCAGGCGCTTGATGCTGAGCAGTACAACCAGATTGACTATTACCTTACCGGGACTGGTGTCGATAGTTTGCCATCCCTTATTAGCAGGGCACTTGAGGTGGATGAGGAAGAGAATCGCCTCAACGGGGTGACTTGCTATTTGCTGCTTTTGTCTGCGTTAGAGATTTATCGTACAAAGACATTAACAGATCGCCCCAATGTAAAGGACAAGACGAAGAAGCTATGCCGCGAAATACAGGCGATCAAGAAAGGCAATCGACTGAAGCTGGAGAATGATAGCCAGGAGAATCGAAAACGCTTTTTCAAATGGTTCGAGAAAGAATTCTTCAGAGCCTATACCATCGCCGAGGATGAAGCGTGAAACCGATTGATCTTGAAACGGCGCGACGCCTGATTGACTTCTCTGGCGGGGATGAGTCTCTTAAGGGCCTTTCCGAGATGCAGATTGAAGGTGCGGTCGCTCTACAAAACATGATTGCCGATCCAGAGGTGGGTTTTGCCTATTTGGCGGATGAAGTGGGAATGGGCAAGACCTACGTCGCACTGGGTGTCGTGGCAATGTTGCGCTACTTCAATCCAACACTGCGCGTTCTCTATATCTGTCCCAGCCGAAATGTCCAGGAAAAATGGGATCGTGAGTACATAAGCTTTATTCGAATGAATGTGCGCGTCAATCAGGGCAGAATACGGACTCGTCAAGGACTTCCCGCAGCACCTTACACAAGTTGTCGAAATATTATTGATCTTTTGCATGCTGCCGCCTCCGGTTATTACGCAGATTACTTTATTGGTAAGGATAGCTTTAGTATCAGCCTAAGTGACGATGAGGCCGTATGGAAACGGAAGCGAGAGCAGCTAAGGGAGCTGATCCCCGCGCATGAATGGAAGGGTGTCATCAGATCGAAGCATGATGTGAAGGAGCAGTACGCTCAAGCCTTGAACTACATCTTGCCCATGTTTGATCTGGTGGTGATCGATGAGGCGCACAATTTTAAGCACGACTTTGAAAGTAGTGACCGAAATAAAGTGTTATCCGGCGTCCTCGGTTTTCGTGAGGACGAGGGGTATCTGCCCAGGGTGCGGCATGCATTGTTTTTGTCTGCAACCCCCTATGATCGTGATCTCGACCAATTACGCAACCAGTTGAAAATGGTAGGGCGCCTGGATCTTCTGCCGGAAGATCTCGATGCAGATGATCAGGAACAGGTTCGGGCGCAGCTCAGGCGATTCATGGTCAGGCGATTGAATACCTTATCGGTCAACGGTGAGAAGTTGACACGGAATATGTACCGGCGTGAATGGCGCAAGGGGGGCAACGCCGAGATCTCACTCGAGACAGACGAACAAAAGCTGGTGACGGCATTGGTGCAGAAAAAGGTGGGTGAGATGCTGACAAGGCAAAGTGGCTCGCCTTCTTTTCAGGCAGGCCTGCTCGCATCGTTTGAGAGTTTCGCGGAATCCACCCGATCACCCCCAGTCGAGTTTGATGGTGAGCGAGCCAATAAACAGCAGACAGATGCCAGGGACCGCCACGTTATTGGGAGGATAGCCGATAACTATGTGGGGTACGGGCTTGGAAGAACACTACCGCATCCAAAGATGGATAGTGTGGTCAAACGTCTTGCCAGTGCCATATTTCAAGAGGCAAGAAAGCAACTGGTGTTTGTTCGTCGTGTCAAAAGTGTCAACGAAATTAAGGATAAGTTGGATGATGCTTATAATGAATGGGTACGGCGGTACATCAATCAGGTACTGAGTTCTGATGATGTACCACGCCAAATGCTGGCAGATGTCTATCAAAGTTATTGCGAGGCGAGCAGGAAGCGTGATGATGGCGTGCTTGGGGGAGAACTTGATCTAAATGGCGATAGTTCAGATGAGTCATTGCCGGCAAAGAACGATACCTTTTTTGCCTGGTTTTTTCGTGGCGAGGTACTAAAGGAGGTTTCGTCACAACTCTCTGCCAATGGCCGTGATTACCCAACCCCGGATTCTGTCAGAAAAGGACTGGCAGCCAGGAATCAGGTGATAGTCACTTTGATGGAGCCGAACTGGGCCTGGTACCTTTGTCGGCAAGAGGGGCTTGATCTCGCTGTTATCTTAAAGGCGCATGGTGAGAAAATTGCGGCGGAAGCGGGCCGGTATATCAGCGGGCGTCTAGCCGATGATCAACTTGAGGTATATCAAGCCTGTCAGATCGCCTTCGTCAAATGGTTGATCGATTATAGAGATGCATCATACCTGACGCCGCTATATGAGCACATGGCTATTACGCATCTCGAAAAGGCGATACAGATTGTTGATAAGGAGAAATTCGCAAGCCAGTTGATGACGCTAACGCTCTATTCAGAGTTGGAAGCATCCGGTATGGCAGAAGCAGTTATTCCACATCAGGAAAGACTCTACAATGCACTCAAGGAGAATGCAAAAACAGAGTATCTACTTAAACTCTTTGATATACATAGAACCTTGATGAGTTTTGTATTAAGGACGGCCCATGGCATTATCGACGTCTATCTGGCGCGTTTGAAACAGGGTTCGGGCAATTTGACTACTGAGAGTCGTGGTCAATGGGTCAAGGATTTCGTGGCCATTCTGGCAGCCCAGCAAGGAACAACCGGTTTCTCCACGTATCACGAACTGGTGCAGCTTGCTGCGCATCTGGAACTCATCATCAAGAACAATATTCCGGGTATCCTTGAATTGAACCGGGATGAATACCCAACCTATCTCCGCCAGTCTCTCAATCCAGTCTCTCCAGTGATCGGGGCATCGGGTGAGACCTCCGGGCGATCATCACAAGCCAGAAAATTCCGAATGCCAGGCTACCCGTTGGCGCTTATTTCGACGGATGTGTTCCAGGAAGGTGAGGACCTGCATACATTCTGTGACAGTGTTATTCATTACGGACTATCGGGTTCGCCTGTCAGTCTGGAGCAGAAGATGGGCAGGGTGGATCGGGTCAATTCCATGGCTCAGCGAAGGCTGATGGCATTGGAACGCCAGGCGGAAGAAGGGGAGTTTATTCAGGTGACTTTTCCCTACGTGAAGGAGAGCATCGAGGCACTACAGATAAGAAGTATTTGTAGAAATCTAAATGCGTTTATCGAATCGCTGCATGATGTTGCCTCCAATCTCGGTTCTGCCAATGACATCGTTGATGTTGATACAGAGCTTACCTGCAAAGATGCTGTGCCCGATCAAATTCTTGCCCGGCTTCATTCACCGTACAATCCTTCCATAGTAGAGAAGAATGAGTATCACGCCATTGATTTGATTGAGGATAATGAGGCGCGCCGAAATTTAGAGGTTAGGCATGTGTGCGAACTCCTGGAACAAAAATTGGGTGATAAGGTACCAGACGGGCTGCAGTCTTTTTGCCATGAAGGTGGTTGCGAGGTTATCGACCCGGATCTGGTTGTCAAATTGGTCTCGGCCAAGGCAAGTGGTGAGCTTCTCTTGTCTTTAACGCGCCCGGCTAACCCACCTGTTTATCGGATAGACGATCGTAAAACACTCATGAAGTTGATGCTCGATGTTGCCTGGCGCACCTTTCATCGTACCTATGCGATAGCGTGTTCAGATATGAGGGCGGGTTACCAGCTCTATTTCAATGCCGAGATGCTGGTCGGTGGTGAAGACACCACACAACATACCGAGATTGAGCGAATCTTCGAGCGCATGGAGATAAAACACGACCCGGGCCGTTACCAAAAAGTATTACCTGATGAAGTCGCCGCTTATGTTGATTCGATCAATGAGGATACGACTATTCCAATCGATCGATCAGGCGAGACTCGGCTACGGGCTATCAAGTATGAGGGCGTGACAACCCTGATCTTTGAGTTCGGTGGTACACAGGTCCATCGTACTCAGCATGTAACACTCCATGTGTGCGATGGACGTTGTATTTTTATGAGCAAGGCTACCGGTGAAGGCTTCTGTAAAAAACTTTCTGTGAGAGATGTTATTAGGTATACCTGGATACGAAACAGGCACATTGATCTGGTTGAGTTTGTGGTAGACCCGGATTTTTCCATCATAGGCCGTGTCGTGCACCCTGTAGAAGATATGCAATGGGATGAATTCATATATTGTGCTTATACATTGGCAGTAGAAACAGATAATCTTGAATACCTGATGAGTAAGGTCGATATCCATTGAGTGGGGTGTTGGCTGTGTTCGAGATTCATTTGATGTGTTGAAAACCAAGATGCCCCGTGTATTGATTTAGCGGGACAGGGTTTGTCATTACTGCGTATCCGATCTAAAGCATATTTTTTGAAATTGCTGAACTTGCCAGGTGTTTTTTCGGCTTTTGGCGCGGGGAAGTTGGCTTGTGCTAGGCTGATTATCGAATCCAATATTCGCATTGGGAGAGCAGGGGTAACCACGCATGAATGAATTTGATACCGATGGCCGGTACAGGACTCTGTCTCCCAGCCAGATCCTCTCGTGGGTGGAAGATGATTCGCAGATTATGCGTTTGCGTGCTGACCGTGATGTTATTCCTGGTGGTTATATGGCCGCTGCGTTGCCGGCGCTGGTTGACTGGTCCGCCAGCGATCCACATGGGGATCCAGCATTTATTGTGTTGCGCCACGTCAACTACGGTGGTAATCCGTTCGATAAATCCACCGTGCTGCATAACGTTCGAGTGCCGCTCGATGGGCTGGAGAGCGCTGAATTAACGCTGGTGCCCTTTGGTGAGGGCGGGCGGCTGGGCCCCTTGCAGCATGTGCAGCTGCGTTTCATTTTTAAAGCGGGCAAGGAGCCGCTGCTCATGGATCTTGCGGGGGCTGAGACTGGTTCTGATCCGCATATTCAGGATCTGGTGTTTGGCTGGGTCTCCTGGCGTCGCCCGGAGATCGATTGGGATCTTCGCACGGGGATGGACGATGATGCGCAGGTGTATTGGCTGAGTCTGCGGGCTTTTGCCGGATCACAGATGTTTCTGGAGGATGCTCTGGAGGGGCGTGACTGGTTTAGTTACCCCCTGCGCTTACCGGGCGGGAGTCAGGGGTTGGCCGAGTTGTTGAAGTCAACCGTGACACTGGGTGACGGTGTGGCGCGCGATACATTGGCCCGTATGCTGAAGGGGGGCGAGGCGGCCTGGTTGAAGCATCCACCGCCTGATGGTGACGCGGGGCAGGATATCTACAGTCAGTGGAATGAGCTGTTTGAACATATCAAGGCGGCAGACCCACAGGCGCTGGCACCGGTCCATTTGCCCCCGGATCAGGACACCTACCACCCGTTGGTGCGTTCTTGTGCAACCATGGCACGTTATGCGGTGCTGTTGACGGTAAAGCGCCTGGTTGCCAACGGACAGACGGAAGGTGTGGTGCTGGATAAACTGCCTGAGCCACTGCTGGGGAGCACGGAGGTCTGGATGAAGGCGTTGGCCCACACCAGTCTGAGCGGCCTGTTTCTCCGTGCACCGCTGGTGATGCGATATGTGATGCGGCATCGTGAATCGGTGCCGCCGGATCTTCCCGCCGAGCTTGATGCCGTTGGGCTGCTTCAACGGCGCAACGGGAAGCGTTACCGAATTCACTACAGTCATAAGGGGACGACGCCCTATGGCCCCGCACTTTTTATCTAGGGTCTGATGTCTTTTACCAGCTGGTTGACCGACAGAATTATTCTTCGGCCCACGCGGCACAGCCTGCACGTGCCGCATAGAAAGCCGCTGCTGCTTCCACACGGCG
>JALTMR010000170.1 GCA_027001525.1 Gammaproteobacteria bacterium | reverse complement strand
TGTCTTCAGTTAAGCGGCCACGACCACGCAGGTCGCGCACGGTACGCGCCAGGCGTTCAGTTAAATTCTCGAACATGTTTGGTTATCCAATTGCTATTGGAGGGGTTCTATCCCGAAAGCGGGCTATTATAACTGGAAGGTGAGATTATTCTTAAGTTGTTTGATATTTCTGTGTCCGGCAACCGCCGCCATCACCTCGGCGAAGATCACCTGATCCTCATCCGGCTTGTGGTGAGTGAGGCAGATTTGCGGATTGTGCTCCAATTTCACCAGATCTTCCACAAGGGTCTTGGAACAGTAGTGACGGGCCATCTGACTCAGGGCTTCGTGCCGATTGGCAAAGGCGACCTCCAGCAAGAGGAGATCGAGATGGGCATGGGCGTTCAGGGCAGTCCAGAAGCTGTCATTGGTGGTGGTATCGCCAGTGAAGGCAAACGAGGCACCCGCCGCTGACTCGAACCGATACCCCACCGTAGGCACAATATGGTTGACCGCAATGGGCTCGATGGTGCGCCCCGCCAGCCGACACTGCTGCCCAACCGTTATCTCCTCATAACGCATGACCGGGTTTTCAGCCGAGGGAAGGCTGGCAAAATCGGGCCAGATCACCCAGTTGAACAGGTGTTCCTTGATGCCACGAAGGGTTTCGGGCAGAGCATGAATCACGATGGGTTCATCGATACGCTCAAAAATGCTATCAACCAGCAACGGCAGAAATGCCACATGATCAAGGTGGGAGTGGGTGAGAAAAATGTGCCGGACAGCCGCCATCTCATCAAGGGTCAGATCCCCGACACCGCTGCCCGCATCAATCAATATGTCGTTATCAACCAACAGCGACGTGGTTCTCAATCCCTTGCCGATACCGCCATTACATCCCAGAATTCGTAATTTCATGACCATTACATAATTGCGTGGCAGAGCAGTAACTTCCCGCCCCAAGGATGGGTTCTAACCAAACCCGGCCTAGGCAACAGTTGCAAACCCCATTTTCAATCCTTAATTTAGCCTTCAACCAAACCGCCAGTTGTGACATCATTGGGGGTTCCGAAAATGAATTTAGCAAATATGCATACAGTACTTATCGGCAGTATTGCGTTTTTTTTATACCTAATCGCTGCCATTCTGTTGGGATTACGCCTCAAACGCCGCTCAACCTCCGCCAGCATCAAGTGGCAAGCCCTGGGGGCCGGCTTTGTGGCGGTGTCACTGCACGGCTGGCTGGTGTTCGAACTCCTGTTTACCAGCATCGGGTTAAACCTCGGCCTTTTTAGCGCCATCTCACTGATTACCTGGATGATTTCACTGCTGCTGATATTCAGCTCGCTGACCCAGCCCACTGAAAACCTGACCATTTTCGTTTTTCCTTCGGCGGCTGTCGGTGTCGCCCTGGCCGCCATCTTTGGTAACGAGCAACACATCGTCAACACATTTGACACCACCATCGAGATCCACATTCTCATCTCCATCATGGCTTACAGCCTGTTAAGCCTTGCAGCGGTGCAGGCCATGCTGCTGGCGGTGCAGGACAAACACCTGAGAAACAAACGCCCTGGTGGTTTTATTCGCACCCTCCCACCCCTGCAAACGATGGAAACCCTGTTGTTTCAGATGATTGGCGTCGGTTTTGCGCTGCAAAGCCTGTCGCTGATCAGCGGGCTGATTTTCATCGAGGACATTTTCGCCCAGCACCTGGTGCACAAAACGGTGTTGTCGATTATCGCCTGGGGCATCTTTGCCGTTCTGCTGTGGGGTCGTTGGCGTTTTGGCTGGCGTGGGCGCACCGCCATCCGCTGGACGCTTATCGGTTTCGTTGCCCTGCTGCTGTCTTACGTCGGCAGCAAGGTTGTTCTGGAAATCATACTCGGGGCTTAACTCCCGCCTCCCCTCGCAAGCAACCATTTTTTAAATCCATGCAAGAAATACCACTAAGTGCTCTGGGAACCGGCCTCTTTTTTCTGATCATCCTGTCAGGCTGCTTCTCCGCCTCTGAAACAGCAATGATGAGCTTGAACCGCTATCGTCTGCGCCATCTGGTCAAGGATGGTCATCCGGGAGCAATTCGGGCTCAGCGGCTGCTGGATCGCACGGACCGGCTCATCGGCCTCATCCTGCTGGGCAACAACTTCGTCAACATCCTCGCCTCTTCCATTGCCACCCTCATCGCACTGCGCCTGTGGGGGGAAAGCGGCATCGCCATCGCCACCGGCGCCCTCACCTTTGTCATTTTGATCTTCGCCGAAGTTGCCCCCAAAACCCTGGCGGCGCTACACCCCGAGCGAGTGGCCTTTCCCGCCGCCTATGTGCTGGAACCACTGCTCAAGATTCTCTACCCACTGGTGTGGCTGGTGAATTTTATGGCCAATACGGTGCTAAAAATTGTCGGTGTGCCCACCCATTCGGGAACATCACAACACCTGAGCAGCGAGGAGCTTCGCACAGTGGTCAACGAGGCCGGCAGCCTGATTCCACGCCGTCACCAGGAGATGCTGGTGAGTATCCTCGACCTGGAGAAGGTCACCGTGGAGGACATCATGGTGCCGCGCAATGAAATCGTCGGCATCAACATCGAAGACAGCGAGCAGGAGATCATCAATCAGCTCATCCACAACCAGCACACCCGCCTGCCGGTCTACCGCGAGAATATCGAGAACGTGATCGGCTTCGTCCATGCCCGCAACGCCCTCAACCTCTTCGCCGGTGAGACGTTCGACAAAAATCAACTGCTGGAGATTACCCGCGAGGCACCTTTCGTCCCCGAAGGCACACCACTGCACACCCAGCTCTACAACTTTCAGCACGAGAAGCGCCGCGTAGCGCTAGTGGTTGACGAGTATGGCGATATTCAGGGACTGGTTACGCTGGAAGATATTCTGGAGGAGATCGTTGGCGAATTTACCACCGACGTGGCCGCCACCATCCCCGACGTACACCCACAGGAAGATGGCACCTACCTGGTGGAAGGCAGCGCCTACATCCGTGAACTGAACCGCACCATGCACTGGGAGCTGCCCACGCAGGGGCCGAAAACGCTGAACGGATTAATTCTTGAGCACCTGGAGTCGATCCCGGAACCCGGCACCAGCGTCAAAATAGCCGGCTACCCCATCGATATCCTGCAAACGACAAACAACGCCATCAAAACCGCCCGCCTGCATCCGGCACTGCGCCAGACGGCCCCGCTGCTCGACAAGTAAACCCGGCCTTCACGCCGCCAGGTGATAGCGGTTGCGGCCCGACTCCTTGGCTTCATAGAGCGCCTGATCAGCCGCTTCGATCAGGTCCTCCGCCTTCTTATCCGCCGTGGGCACCATGGTCGCCACCCCCAGGCTAATGGTGATGTGATCTGCCGTGCTGGAGAATTCGTGCGGCAAATTCAACGCCTCGATCTTCGAGCGCAAGGTGTCGGCGATGCCGGCCGCGCCATCAGCATCGGTGCCCGGCATGACCACCACAAACTCCTCACCGCCGTACCGGGCCACCAGATCACCCGAGCGCCGCGCGGCCGATGCCAGTGTTTTCGCCACCTGGCGCAAACAGTCATCCCCGCCCTGGTGACCATAGTTGTCGTTATAGGGTTTGAAGTGATCGATATCGATCAGTATCAGCGACAACGACTGATTTTCCCGCGCCCCGCGCATCCACTCCCGGGAGATAAACTCATCGAAGCTGCGGCGATTCGCGATGCCCGTCAGACCGTCCTGGGAAGAGAGGCGCTCCAGCTCGGCGTTTTTAACCTCCAGCTCCTTCTGCATCTCCCGCAACGCCTCATAGGCCTCATCGCGCTGCTGCTGCGCCAAAAAGCTGCGGGAATGAGCGCGAATACGGGCAATCACCTCCAGCTGATCGGGAAACTTGACCAGGTAGTCACTCGCCCCCAACTCAAAGGCCTGGCTCTTGATTTTCGGGTCTTCCTTGGTAGAGAGCACGATGATCGGGACGGTAACGGTTTCAGGGTTTGAGCGGAAGAACTTCAACAACATCAGCCCGTCGATATCGGGCATGACCAGATCCTGCAAAATCACGGTGGGCTGGAAGCTGATCGCCTCCTTGATCGCATTGGCCGGATCACCACAGTAGTGATATTCAATATCCTCCTCATCCGCCAGCATCCGCCGCAGCGCTTCCGCGACAATCGTCTGATCATCGACCAGCATGACGCGGGTTCGAAACACCTCAGCAGATGGTTCCACAATGACATCACTCATTTAACACACTCTCCTTGACCGCTAACGCACTTTGCGGGCGCTCATATCGCGACTAAAGTGATCCACCAGCGCCGGGCCTATGTCAGCAATAGACAAAATCTGATCCGCTGCGTTCAACTGCGCCGCCGCCTTGGGCATACCGTAAACGGCGCAGCTCCCCTCGTCCTGGGCGATGGTGTGAGCGCCGCCGTTTCGCAAACGCAACAACCCCTTGGCACCGTCACGCCCCATGCCGGTCAACAACACCCCGGCCAGGTCACCCCGCCAGTGATCCGCCACGCTGTCGAAAAACACATCCACCGAGGGGCAATACGCGGCGGCTTCAGGCGCGCTGCTGTAGGTCATACACATAGTTCGGCCCATGTAGAGATGTTCTCCACCTTTGGCCACGAGCACTTCACCGGCGTTGAGCGCATCCCCCTCTTCCGCCATGCGAACCGTCAGCGGACACTGCTTGTCGAGCCACTGGGCCAGCTCCGGTGCAAACAGCGGGTCAACATGCTGCACCACCACCACCGGGGCCGGAAAGTCCAGCGGCAGCGCAGACAGCACACTGGCCAGGGCGTGAGGCCCACCAGAGGAGGCACCAATCACCACCAGCTGGCCACCGAGGCCAAAATGGCGGCTGGGCACCGCCGGGGTAACGGGCTCGATATGGCGCTTTTTCTGCTCGATGAGGCGCTGAATGGTGGCGATTTTGGCCAACAGTTCATCCTTGCCTTCAGCATCACCACTCATCCCCAGCACCGGGGTATTGACCGCGTCCAGCGCGCCGTACCCCATCGCCGCGAACACCTTGGAGGCATTGCCGCTCACCGTCGCCGTCACCACCACAATGGCACAGGGCGACTTTTCCATGATGAGCCGGGTCGCCTCAACACCGTCCATGACCGGCATCATCAGGTCCATCAGAATCAGATCGGGCGTATCGTTCCGACACCGCCACACCGCCTCGGCGCCATCACTGGCGATCCAGGCGGTCTCATACTCGGGGCACGACTGAAGCACCCGCCTCAGGCACTCCACCGCCATGACCGAATCATTCACTATTGCCACTCTCATTGCCTTGCCTCCCCAATCAAATCAACCACCACGTTGAGCAAGCTCTCGTCGTGGAAACTGCCCTTGGTGAGATAGAAGTCCGCCCCGGCCTGCATCCCCCGCATACGATCCTCTTCGCGGTCTTTGTAGGAGACCATCATGATGGGCAGGGAGCGCAGCTGCGGGTCCTGACGCACGGTGCTGGTCAGCTCGATACCATTCATGCGCGGCATATCCACATCGGTGATAAGCAGATCAAAGCGACCGCTGCGCAGGGCATTGAGGCCATCCATGCCGTCCACCGCCACCTCCACCTGATAGCCGGCGGCCTGAAGCAGCTTGCGCTCCACCTCGCGCACGGTAATGGAATCGTCCACCACCAAAATGCGCTTGGCGGCTGTAACTTCTGCCTCCATCGCCGTGACACGGCCCAGACGGGTGATTTTCAATACTTTTTCGATGGAGCGAATCAGATCATCCACATCGACGATCAGAATCGGTGAGCCGTCCTCCATCAAGGCCGCCGAGCTGATGTCCTGCACCTTGCCCAGCCGGCTCGGCATCACCTGCACCACCAGTTCACGCTCACCGACAAAGCGATCCACCACCATGCCGTAGTAGTGGTTACGGTCACTGAGCACGACCACAGAGAGGTGTTCGGGAAAGGCATCACCTGCACTCATCCCCAAAATCTGGGCGGCCCCGACCAGACCGATATTGCGCCCCTCAATGGCGACAAACTGACTCCCTTCCGCCTCCTGCACACTGCCTTTTTCGATACGAATAATGCGGTCGATGCGCGCCAGCGGAAAGGCGTAGGGCTCATCCCCCACCTCCACCAGCAGCGCCGGTATGACCGACAGGGTCAGCGGCAACTGCATGTGAAAGCGCGTCCCGTTACCCAGTTTGGTAGTGGCGCGCACACTGCCGCGCATCTCCTGCATCACATCGTGAACCACATCGAGCCCCACTCCCCGGCCGGAGATTTCACTCACCGCATCGCGGGTACTGAAACTGGGGAGAAAGAGAAAATCCATCAACTCGGCATCACTCAGCGTCTCGCTCATGGACTCATCCACCAGGCCGCGTTCCACCACCTTGGCACGCAGTTTTTCCAGATCGACCCCGCGGCCGTCATCCTCCACCACCACAGACAACATGCCGGCGTGATGATAGGCCCGGAGATGCAGCGTCCCCTTGGGAGGTTTGCCCGCAGCCAGGCGCTCCTCCTCACTCTCCAGCCCGTGATCGATGGCGTTTCGGATAATGTGATTCAGCGGCGCTTCAATCTTGTCGAGAATGTCACGATCCACCATGGTCGATTCCCCCTCAATCACCAGCTGTACCGATTTACCCAGCT
>JALTMR010000169.1 GCA_027001525.1 Gammaproteobacteria bacterium | reverse complement strand
CCCTGAGCCCGGGCGGCAAGGTGACCGCGGGCCTCAAGCAGTTCAGCGGCGACGGCGTGGAGGTCGTCACGACGAACAAGGACGGCTCCAAGTCCACTTACGGCGTGGGCGACTTCAAGGGCCAGGGCGGGGGGTACCAGCAGCAATCGCAGGGGGGGGGCTATCAGCAGCAGCCGGCTCAATCCCAGGGGCAGTCCCAGTCCCAGCCACAAAGCCAGCCTCAGCAACAGAATCAGCAGCCTGCAGGTAATGGCTTTGATGATTTTGACGACGATATTCCGTTCTAACCCCCTTTTTTAATTATGACGACAGGGGTCTCCCCAAAGGCCGGGTCTCTCCGGCCTTGTTTGTTTTTTGCATGAATTCGAGCATCAGAAGCCGGAATCGCTCTGTCGATGAGGCCGGGGCGGTTTTTCTTCCCTAAGGCTTTGCTCAGAGAAAACGATATATTGATCGAACTCCCCCGATCAAAAGCATATAAAGGACTAAGCCAGCAATGAATTTGCATGAATACCAGGCCAAACAACTGTTTGCCGAATTCGGTGTGCCGGTGCTCAAGGGTGGTGCAGCCAGCACGGTTGAGGAAGCTGAAAATGTTGCCCGCGGACTCGGGGGTGACGGTTGGGTGATCAAGGCCCAGGTTCACGCTGGCGGGCGAGGTAAAGCCGGTGGTGTGAAGCTGGTCAAGAGTCTTGCCGAGCTGAAAGAGACGGCCCAGGCCTATTTGGGTAGCCGCTTGGTGACGCACCAGACCGATGCCAAAGGGCTGCCTGTCAACCAGGTGCTGATCGAATCCCTCTGCGACATCGAAAAAGAGCTTTACGTCAGCCTGATGGTGGATCGCGCCAGTGAGCGTGTGGTCATCATGGCTTCGGCCATGGGCGGGATGGATATCGAAGAGGTGGCGGCGACGCAGCCCGAGGCGCTGATTAAAGTGGCGGTGGACCCGGTGGTGGGGCTGATGCCCTATCAGTGTCGTCAGATCAGTTTTGGCATTGGCTTGCCCGGCACCCTGGCGGGGCAGATGACCAAGCTGTTGCTGGGCCTCTACACGTTATTTGTTGAAAAAGATGCCAGCCTGGTGGAGATCAATCCGCTGGTCATCACCCGGGAGGGGAGCTTGCTGGCGCTGGATGCCAAAATGGGTATCGATGGCAGTGCGCTCTATCGCCAAAAGGCGGTGGCCGCGATGCAGGACGCTACGCAGGAAGACCCGGTTGAGCATGAGGCGGAGCAACATGGCCTCAACTACGTCACTCTGGATGGTGAAATCGGCTGCATGGTCAATGGTGCCGGGTTGGCTATGGCGACCATGGATCTGATCAAACTTCAGGGGGGGAATCCGGCTAACTTTCTCGATGTGGGCGGTGGCACGACAGCGGAGAAAGTGGCGGAAGCGTTCAAATTGATTCTGGCCGATAAAAAGGTCAAAGCGGTACTGGTGAATATTTTTGGTGGCATCGTCCGCTGTAATCTCATCGCCGAAGGGGTGATTGCTGCAGTGAAGGAGGTGGGGGTCACCATTCCGGTGGTGGTTCGTCTGGAGGGTACAAACGCCAAGCAGGGGCTGGCGCTGCTGGATAGCAGCGGCCTGGCCATCACCAGCGCGGCTGATTTAACTGATGCTGCCCGGAAAGTGGTGGCAGCATCGAAGGGAGGTCACTGAGATGGCGGTACTGGTTGACAAGAACACCAAGGTGATTTGCCAGGGGTTTACCGGCAAGCAGGGTACCTTCCACTCCGAGCAGGCCATTGCCTATGGTACGCAGATGGTCGGCGGTGTGACGCCAGGCAAGGGCGGGCAGCGCCATCTCGAGCTTCCTGTATTCAATACGGTGGCAGAAGCGGTGCAGCAGACCGGTGCCGATGCGACGATGATCTACGTGCCGGCCGCCTTCGCCGCCGATGCGATTCTGGAGGCGGCTGATGCCGGAATCAGCGTCATCGCCTGTATTACGGAGGGCATTCCCGTGCAGGACATGCTGAAGGTGAAGTTTGCCCTGCAGGGCAGTGACGTTCACCTGATCGGCCCCAACTGTCCGGGGATCATCACGCCGGGCCAGTGCAAGATCGGCATCATGCCCGGGGTGATCCATCAGCCCGGCAAGATCGGCATTGTCTCGCGCTCCGGTACGCTGACCTACGAGGCAGTTTTTCAGACCACTAACAACGGCTTGGGGCAGAGTACCTGCGTGGGTATTGGCGGCGACCCAATCCAGGGTACCGATTTTATCGATTGCCTGGCGCTGTTCCAGGATGACCCTCAAACCGAGGGTATCGTGATGGTGGGCGAGATCGGTGGTACAGCCGAAGAAGCGGCGGCAGAGTACATCCAGGCCCATGTGACCAAACCGGTGGTGGCCTATATTGCGGGTGTGACAGCTCCTGCCGGAAAACGCATGGGTCATGCCGGAGCCATCATCGCCGGTGGTAAAGGCACAGCAGATGAGAAGTTCAAAGCGCTGGAGGCCGCAGGTGTTGCCGTGGTCCGCTCTCCCGCGCAGATCGGCGACAAGATGCTGCAAGTCATGCAGTAAAAAAACCTGCTACCCAGGCCGTGTTGCCCGGGTAGTGCCCCCCTCTTTTAAGGTTGTTGTTAACCGCTATGTCTGAACGTCTACGTATTGCCATCGCCCAGATCAATTTGGTCGTGGGCGATGTGCCTTTGAATGTCACCAAAATAGTTGAGGCTGCTGCTTACGCGCGTGATGAGTTTCATGCTGATCTGGTGCTGTTCCCTGAGTTGAGTCTGACGGGTTATCCGCCGGAGGACCTGCTGCTTCGGCCGGGTTTGCAGCGCCGCGTGGCTGACGGGCTGGAACAGCTCAAAGCGGTGCGGGGTATTGCGCTGGTGGTGGGTTACCCTGAGCCGCAAGGGGAGAGGCTTTTCAACAGTGCAGCAGTGATCTGCGATGGTGAGGTGGTGGCGCTGTATCGCAAGCAGCATCTGCCCAATTACAGCGTGTTTGACGAGAAGCGCTATTTTCAGGCGGGTACGGTGGCCACCGTGTTTGAATATAAAGGCGTGCGCCTGGCGCTGTCGGTTTGCGAAGACCTGTGGCATGCCGGCGTGATGGCACAAGCCAAAGCGGCAGGTGCTCAACTGATGCTGAACCTCAATGCGTCACCCTTTCACAGCCATAAGGCGCAGCAACGCGAGGAGGTGATGCGAGCACGTTTGGCTGAAGCGGCGATGCCTATTGTCTACTGCAACCTGGTGGGCGGGCAGGATGAGCTGGTCTTTGATGGTGGCTCCTTTGTGATGGATGCGGACGGCATCATCAAAACGCAGGCGCGCCCCTTTGTGGAGGAGATTGTTCCGGTCGAGTTTGAGCTGGCGACATCGGTGCGGGTTGTGGCGGGTTGCTGCCATGCCCCTTTGTCAGAGGATGAGCGTATCTATCAGGCCATTGTGCTTGGGGTGCGTGATTACATCGAGAAAAATGGTTTTAACGGCGTGGTGTTGGGGCTGTCCGGGGGGATCGATTCCGCTCTGGTGCTGGCCATTGCCGTGGATGCCCTGGGCCCGGAGCGGGTAGAGGCGGTGCGAATGCCGTCGCGCTTTACCGCTGACATGAGCATGGATGACGCCGAGCTGGAAGCGCAGGCCCTGGGTGTGAGCTGCCACACCATCGCTATAGAGGCCCCGTTCAACAGTTTTCTCGATGTTCTTTCAGCCGAGTTTGCTGAATTTCAGGGGCAGGCGTGGGATACCACGGAGGAGAATATCCAGGCCCGCTGTCGCGGAATCATCCTGATGGCGATCTCCAACAAGAAACATAAAATGGTGCTGACCACCGGCAACAAAAGCGAAATGGCGGTGGGCTACTGCACCTTGTACGGCGACATGGCCGGAGGCTATGCACCCATTAAGGATCTGCCCAAGCTGCTGGTCTATCGCCTGGCCCGGTATCGGAACACGATCTCGCCGGTGATCCCGCAACGGGTGATCGACAGGCCGCCTTCCGCGGAACTGGCCCCGGATCAGAAGGATGAAGACAGCCTGCCGTCCTACGACATTCTCGATGCCATTCTGGAGATGTATGTGGAACGGGATCTGTGCACGGAAGATATCGTCGCTGCCGGCTATGATGAAGCGGTCGTTCAGCAGGTGGTGCGGCTGGTTAAAATCAACGAATACAAACGGCGCCAGGCCCCCCCGGGGGTGCGGATCAGCCAGCGGGCATTTGGGCGTGACCGCCGTTACCCCATTACATCGGGCTATCGCTAGCCATTCGGTCGGCGGGGAACACTCTTTTAAGTCACTGTGTTGGGGTTGTGTCCGGCGTCAAAATGGCGTTAAGTTGGCGGCTGGAACAGTTCTGTCGAATCAATAGACCAAAGCAAGCGAGAAGGAAACAGCATGAAAAAGATTGAAGCCATTATCAAACCTTTCAAATTGGACGACGTGCGCGAGGCGCTGTCTGAAATCGGCGTCACAGGCATGACGGTGGTTGAAGTGAAAGGCTTTGGTCGTCAGAAAGGGCATACGGAGCTCTATCGCGGGGCGGAGTATGTGGTGGATTTTCTGCCTAAAGTAAAGCTCGAAATCGTCGTGGCCGGGGACCAGGTTGAACGTTGCGTTGAGGTGATTGCCAGTGCCGCTCGTACCGGAAAAATCGGTGACGGAAAGATTTTTGTCACGCCGGTAGAGCAGATTGTTCGTATCCGTACCGGCGAGCAGGACGAAGAGGCTATCTAGCGCACACGGCAGCGCTCTTTTTGAAGACATTACCTGGGGCTGTCAGCGTGGCAGCCCTTCGTTTTTCTGTTTTGCCGATGTGCAAATAGTTCTTTTGAAGCAGTCAGTTAAATATCTTCGGGAAAACTGGTTGCGCTCCTTGAGTTTTTTTTCAGGTGGTCGAGAAAATAAACAAGGACCGACATATAACAAGGCAGTAAAAAGGCATGAGCCAGGATAATTCGACGGATCGTTACCAGCTGTTGCTCTCCAATAGCCATCTGTTCGGTGGCAACGCCCCCTTTGTTGAAGAGCTTTACTACCGTTACCTTGAAGACCCCGAGTCAGTGGATGTCCAGTGGCGGGCTTTTTTCGAGAAGCTGCAGGCGGAGTCCAGCTCGTCTACTGCGGATGTTGATCACGATGCCATCCGCGAGAATTTCATGGCGATGGGGCAGCGGCGGGGCGGCGGTGTGCAGACCGTCGGCGCGGTGGTGGACAGCAGCAAGCAGGTTGCTGTGCTTCAGCTCATCAACGCCTACCGGGTGCGTGGCCATCAACAGGCGAAGCTGGACCCGTTAGGACTTCAGGAGCAGAGCCCTATTGCGGAGCTGGACCCCACCTTTCACGCCTTGACTGAGGCGGATATGGAGACCCAGTTCAACACGGGCTCACTGGTCGGGCCGCCCCAGGCCCCTCTGCGCGACATTTTGCAACACCTTCAGCAGACATATTGCCGCAGCGTCGGTGCGGAGTACATGCACATCACTGACTCCAACGAGAAGCGCTGGATTCAGCAGCACCTTGAGGGCAGCCGCTGTGAGCCCACGTTTTCGCCCCAGTTTCGCCGGCACATTCTGCGTAAAGTGATCGCAGCGGAGGGGCTGGAACAGTATCTTCATACCAAGTACGTGGGCCAGAAGCGCTTCTCCCTCGAAGGGGGGGAGTCTCTCATTCCGCTACTAGATGAGGTGGTGTGGCGGGCCGGCAGTCAGGCCGTCAAAGAGGCCGTGGTGGGCATGGCACACCGGGGACGTCTCAACGTACTCGTCAATATCATGGGCAAAAACCCGGCGACGCTGTTTCAGGAGTTTGAAGGCTACTGCGACCTGGAGACCAACAGTTGCGGTGATGTGAAATACCACCAGGGTTTTTCATCAGACATGAAAACCCCGGGCGGAACCGTTCACCTGGCGCTGGCCTTTAATCCCTCTCATCTGGAGATTGTTAACCCGGTTGTCGAGGGCTCGGTGCGGGCTCGTCAGCGCCGCCGCCGGGATGTCGAAGGCAGCCAGGTGTTGCCCGTGCTGATTCATGGTGACGCCGCTTTTTCCGGCCAGGGTGTGGTGATGGAGACGTTGAATATGTCACAGGCCCGTGGCTTTACCACAGGTGGCACCGTACATATCATCACCAATAATCAGATCGGCTTTACCACCAGTAACCCCCTCGATGTGCGCTCGACGATGTATTGCACCGAGGTGGCGAGAATGATTCAGGCCCCCATTTTTCACGTCAACGGGGATGATCCCGAGGCCGTTATTTTTGTCACCCAGCTGGCGCTCGACTACCGGGCCAAATTCAAACGGGATGTGGTGATTGATCTCGTCTGCTATCGTCGTCACGGCCATAACGAAGCCGATGAACCGGCGGTGACACAGCCGGTTATGTATCAGACTATTCGCAAGCACCCGACCACCGTCAAGCTCTATTCAGCACAGCTGATTGCGGAGGGGCTGATGACACAAGCGGAAGTGGATGGCATGGTCAAAGGCTACCGGGACATGCTGGAGGCTGGAAAACTCGTCTCCCGTGAACTGGTTATGGATGCCAAGCACGAGTTTGTTATCGATTGGGCCCCCTATCGCAAAGCGCGCTGGATGGATGTGGTGGATACGGCCATCGAGCCGTCGTCCGCCAAGCAGTTGGC
>JALTMR010000168.1 GCA_027001525.1 Gammaproteobacteria bacterium | reverse complement strand
GGATGCGCTGACCGACAAATCGGTGGTGGATTCCAGCTACGCCGCCCTCTACTACCCCTGGGTTGTGGTCTCCAACCCGCTAGCGCGCCCCGATGACTCCAGCATCGCGCGTGAAATTGCCCTGCCCCCCTCTGGCTTTGTCTGCGGCATTTTTGCCCGTAACGACATCAGTCGCAGCGTCGCCAAATCCCCCGGCAACGAGGTGGTGCGCGGTGCGCTGCGCTTCGAGCGCAGCATCAGCCACGCTGAGCAGGAGCTGCTTAATCCGCGCGGTGTCAACTGCCTGCGTTTTTTCCCCGGGCGGGGGTATCGGCTCTGGGGGGCGCGTACCGCCAGCTCAGACCCCGAGTGGAAATACATTGGCCCGCGGCGATTTTTTCTCTACCTCGAACGTTCCATCGATCGCAGTACCCAGTGGGCGGTTTTCGAGAACAACGGGCCACGACTGTGGGCCAATGTGCGCGAGGCGGTCAGCAGCTTTCTCTATAACGAGTGGCGTTCCGGCAACCTGCTGGGCAATACGCCGGAGGAGGCGTTCTTTGTGCGCTGTGACCGCAGCACCATGACCCAGAACGACCTCGATAACGGCCGCCTGATCTGCCTGATCGGTGTCGCCGTTCTGAAACCGGCCGAGTTTGTCATCTTCCGCATCGGCCAAAAAACCGTCGAAGCACGCGATTGAGCATAGGAGAACAACACCATGGCAGAACGTACTACGCCCTACGGAGCATTTAATTTTACCGTCAACCTCAATGGCCCCGCCGGGCCGGAGACCCCGCTGGGCGGTTTTTCCGACGTCAGTGGTCTGGGGATCGAAATCACTATGTCGGAGTACCGCAACGGCAACGACAAAGAGAACCATGTGCGCAAGGTGGCGGGTATTCATAAGGTCACGGACGTCACCCTCAAGCGTGGCATCGTCAACTCCAAAGACCTGTGGGACTGGCTCAAGGAGACGCAACGCAGCGGTCCCGCCGCCCAGCGTACCGTCACCATTACCCTGCAGGATGAAGCGGGTGAGGCGGTGGAGTCCTGGACGCTGCGCAACGTCGTTCCCATGAAGTGGACCGGGCCAACGCTGGCGGCCAAAGGCGGCGGCGACGTGGCCATGGAAGAGCTGGTGCTCTCCGCCGAGGGCATGGATCTCGAAGTTGCCTGATCGGCCCAAGCCAGGGAGGAGTGATTCCGCATGAAGGGGCTTGTTTTTGAACCACCTGCGCCGCAACACCAGAGCGCACCGAACCGGGCTGATGTCGTCTGTTTCATCGGCCTGGTGAACGTGCGTGGCGGTGAGTTGCCTGTCGACCTGATGGCCTGGCTACAGCAGCAGGGGTGGTGGGCCACGGCGCAGACGGCCGCAGTGCGGGACGGGGGAGGCACACTGACCGATGTCCCCGTGCCCATCGACAGCTGGGAGCGTTTTGATCAGCTTTTTGCCTGGAACGAACGGCCATACGGCACAAACGTCGTGGGGGCCACCTACCTGGGGGCCGCCGTGCGCTCCTTTTTTGCCCAGG
>JALTMR010000167.1 GCA_027001525.1 Gammaproteobacteria bacterium | reverse complement strand
GAGGCAGTTCGCGCATGACGAACTTCTCCGTCCGCCCGCCAGTGGTGAGCACCACCGTGTCCTGCCCCTGGTTGGCCGCTACGCGGATGCCTTGAATCACACTGTCGCGAAAGGCGGCGGTGGAGTAGGGGTGGACGATGCCGGTGGTGCCGAGAATGGAGATGCCGTCGAGAATGCCAAGGCGGGCGTTGAGGGTGCGTTTGGCCATCTCCTCACCGCCAGGGACGGAGATGGTGACCTCCAGCCCCTGCTGCTCCAGTAGCGGCGCGGCGACCATGCGCACGTTATCCTCAATATTCTTTTTCGGCACCGGGTTGATGGCCGGGCCGTTCACCTCCAGCCCCAGACCGGGCAGGGTGACGACGCCAACTCCCTGGCCGCCCTTGATCACCACTTCGCCGGGGTGGTCGGGCAGCAGGCGCACATCGGCGGTCAGAGGGGCCTTGTGGGTAACGTCGGGGTCGTCCCCGGCATCCTTGATAATCACCGCATGGGCGCAGCCGTTTTCCAGCCGCCCGTCGCAGACATCAAACTGCACCAGCTGGCCGTTGGGCAGAACCGACTCCACCTCATCGGGCACCTGGCCGTGGAGCAGCCCCAAAGAGGCCGCACGGGCCGCAGCAGCCGAGCAGGCTCCTGTGGTGAATCCCTTGCGTGTCCCCTTCTTTTTCTTTTGCATCTGTTTTTTAACTTTATGACGTACTTTTTTGCCGTGCTTCCGCCAGTGCCAGCAGGGCGTGCAGGGCCGAGACCACCAGAGTAGAGCCGCCTTTGCGGCCCTGGGTGATGATCCAGGGTACTTCTTTTAACTCACTCAAGGCCTCTTTCGATTCCGCCGCCGAGACAAAGCCCACCGGCATACCGACGATCAGCGCCGGCCTGGCCTTGCCCTGCTTGATCAGTTCCAGCACCTCCAGCAGGGCGGTGGGGGCGTTGCCGACGGCGACGATGCCACCATCGAGCAGGCCCTGCTGCTGCGCCTTGCGCATGGCCTGTACGGCGCGAGTGGTGTTGTCGGCCCTGGCCTGGGCGATGACGTCGGCATCCGAGATGAAGTGGTGGGTGGTGACGCCGAAGTGGGTGAGGCGCGGCTTGGAGAGGCCGACGCAGATCATCTCTACATCGGCGATGATGGCCGCGCCGCTACTGAGGGCATCGATGCCGGCGGCCACCGCATCGGGGTGAAACCGGCTCAGGCCGTTGAATTCAAAATCGGCGGTGGCGTGGATCATGCGGCGCACAATCTGCCATTCGCCCTCGCTGTAGCTTTCGTGCGGGCCCGCTTCGTGGTCGACGATGGCGAAGGAGTCGTGCTCGATCTTCTGTCCGGCCTGGGTCAGTTGCTCGGTAATAACGTTGCTCATACCTTGGGCTCTTTATGTGCGAGGGGGTGTGCCTGGTGGTGCGAATGGTCGTGGTGATGCGGATCGTCGTGGCCGTGATGGTGGTGGTGCTCGGCTTCGGCCTCCTGGCGGTAGAGGCAGCCGTCGCACTCCATCATGGCGCACTCAGCGTCATCGATCTCCCCCATGGCTTCGTTGACGCGCTGGTTGAGCAGAGCGTAGATCTCATCCTCAAAACCGAAATAGTTGCCGTTGGCGATAGCGGTCTGCGGGTACTGCGTCTGGAGGCGCTCCACCTGGCGTTTGATGCGCTCGATCAGGGTGCCGGTGAAGAGGTAGTAGGGCAGAATGGCCACCTGGGTCATGCCCAGCGCCACCTGCCGTTGAACCGCCGTTTCCAGGCGTGGGTAGGTGATGCCGGTGAAGGCGATGTCCACCAGCTCATGATCGCTCTCTTCAAACAGCCAGCGGGCTATCTTTGCCACCTCGCCGTTGGCCACGCGGTCCGACGAGCCGCGCCCCAGCAGGATGACGCCGGTGCTTTTCGGGTCGGGCATGTCGAGGCTCATCATCACCTTGCGCAGGTTGCGCTTGAGGATGTCGAGTACCGCGTCGGTGGCCCCCAAGTGGCGGGCGTAGATGAATTCGACGCCGGGGTGGCGCTGGCGGGCGTCGGCGATGAAGTGGGGGATCTCCATCTTCACATGGCCGGCGGCGTTGAGGATCAGCGGTACGACGATGACCCGCTCGGCCCCCTGGGCGGCGTTGTCCAGCCCCTGGTCGATCAGCACCTCGGCAAACTCGATGAAGCAGGTTTCGATCTGCCACTGCGGGTTCATGGCGCGCCAGGTGGCGGCGAACTCTTCGATTTCACGGTTGCCGTTTTTGTTGCGTGAGCCGTGGCCCACCAGGAGGATGTTGGTCTTCATGCAAGGTTCCTTACTGCGAGGTGGTCTGTGCTTTGCGAAAGCGGTGGCTGAAGCTTTTGTCGTAGAGCTTCGATTTTTTCAGTTCGTTCCACTGGCGCGCGCCGAGGGTGGGGCTGACGATAATCATCGCCTGGCTGTTGATCTTTTCGGCACGGCACTTTTCCCGGATGTCGGCCAGGGTGCCGCGGATGATCTTCTCCTCCCCCGGCCAACTGGCTTTGTGGACCACCAGTATGGGGGCATCCTCGGTCCAGCCCGCTTGCAGCAGCTCGGTCTGCACCTTTTTCAGCAAGGTGATGGAGAGGAACAGGCAGAGCGTGCAGTGGTGCTGCGCCAGCTCGGCCAGCGATTCACCTTCGGGCATGGGGGTGCGGCCTTCGACGCGGGTGAGGATGACGGTCTGGGTCACCTCCGGCAGGGTCAGGCTCTCCACCCCGGCGGCGGCCGACGCCATGGCCGAGGAGACGCCGGGCACCACGCCCACGTCGATGCCCGCCTCGTCCAGCGGCTGCACCATCTCGATCAACGC
This sequence comes from Gammaproteobacteria bacterium, assembly GCA_027001525.1. Classification (GTDB taxonomy): domain Bacteria; phylum Pseudomonadota; class Gammaproteobacteria; order Tenderiales; family Tenderiaceae; genus JALTMR01. The sequence goes on along the minus strand of JALTMR010000167.1, from coordinate 3,817 downwards.
GCCGTAGAGGCCGGGGTCGCCGGTCTGGAGGCGGATCACCGTCTCGCCCTCACGGGCCTTGCGGATCAGCCAGGCGATGATCTCCTCCAGGTCCATCCCCTTGGAGTCCTCGATCGCGCAGCCCGGCCCAGCCCAGCGTGTTGCGGTCTCCGACACCAGCGAACCGGCGTAGAGAATGGCATCGGCCTGCTCGATCAGATTGCGCCCCTTGACGGTGATCAGGTCAGGGTCACCCGGCCCGGCACCGACAAACCACACTTTGCCCATCGTCAATCAGCCCTATGCGTTGGCAGTGTAGAGGCGTTTTTCAACCAGTGGGCTCTGTTTGAGGCCGTGTAGCGCCTTTGCAGCAGCCAGTACCGCCAAGTCCAGCACAGGTTCCAACAGAACCACACTCATGTAAGCCGCGCCAAAAATAAGCACCTGGGTGAGGTTTTCAGCGCCGAAGCCCTGACCATAAACAGCCCAGAAAGCAACCCAGGTAACGATGCCACCCTGGTAGGCTACGGACAGTTTGAGGGCCTGGGAGTATTTGATGTCTTTGTAGGCGACGTTTTGCGGAATGATCTTCTGGGCGATCAGGCCCATGGCGAACAGAGGCACCAGCAGGGTGGTGATGTTCATGCCGTATTGAGGCAGGTCGAAGGGGGCGAAAAAGAGGCCCTGAATCAGCAGGCCAGCCGCCAGGCCGATCGCCGCAGGCGCAGCGCCAAAGATCAGAAAGAGGGTGGAGCCGAGAATGAAGTGGACTTCAGAGACGCCCACAGGCTGGTGTGGCAGGATTTCAAAAAATGAAAAGACCAGCAATGTGGTGAACAGGCTTCTCAGGGCCAGCGAGGTCAAGCCATCTTTTTTGGCCGTATCCACAGCGACTTTGGCAGCAAAGCCTAAAGCCGCAGCAGCTGTGCCGTAACTGAGTACCATTTTTGCGCCTTCAACGACGCCCGCTTCAATATGCATGATGTGCTCCTTTGATTTAACTGGGATTTAACTGGTTGGTGATGGCGATGGTGCAAACAGTTGCGCCACCGCCGCCGGGTTTGATGGAAAGTATAGATGGAGATAGGAGGCGTGGAGGCGATCTTCGCGATAGACCGCTTCACCGCGCCTGCCTTTGCGTACTCCCTGCGACCGGGCAACGGGCGTCAGGCTGCTCTCCATCTGTGAATGGTGGAAGGTGTGGCCGCGCATTTCGCCCTCGGGCAGCTCGACGCTGTGCAGCCCCAGATTGGCCAAACGCTGCTGCATCACGCCGTGGCCGGGTAGCAGGCCGACCATGGCTGCTTGTTGCCCCGCTTTGTCGGTGAGCGATTCGAGCAGATAGAGCATGCCACCGCACTCGGCCACCATCGGTTTAGCCGCGGCGTGGTGGGCCGTCAGCGCCGCTTTCATCGCTTCGTTGTCTGCCAGTTGCTGGAGGTGGAGTTCGGGGTAGCCACCGGGCAGATAGAGGCTGTCGATCTCGGGCAGGGTTTGATCGGCCAGCGGGGAGAACTCAACCAGCTGCGCGCCCATGGCTTGCAACAGCTCCAGATTGGCCGGGTAGGCGAAGGAGAAGGCGAGGTCACGGGCGACGCCGATGCGTACGCCTTGTAATGAGTTGCCGGGTATGGGCTGCGCGGCGGGCTCGAAACAGACCGGCGCGGGGAGGTAGTCAAAACCGTTTTTGTGCAGGGCTTGTGCCGCGTCGTTGATGCGGCGGTCGAGATCGGCAATCTCTTCTGCCTGAAGCAGACCCAGATGGCGCGCGGGCAGTTCAAAGGACTCGCTGCGCGGTAGTGCGCCCAAATAGGCAAGATCGGCCGGCAGGCTCTCGGCCAGCATCTCGCCGTGACTCGGGCTGGCGACGCGGTTGGCCAGCACGCCGGCAAAGGGCAGGCCGGCTCGGTAGTTGGCCAGGCCAAAGGCCAGGGCGCCGAAGGTCTGTGCCATTGCCGTGGCATCGACAATCGCCAGCACCGGAATGCCGAACAGTTCGGCCAGATCGGCGCTGGAGGGGGTGCCATCGAACAGCCCCATGACCCCCTCGATCAGAATGATGTCCGCCTCGGCCGCGGCATCATGGAGCAGCTGGCGGCAGTGGGCCTCGCCCCCCATCCACAGGTCGAGCTGATAGACTGGCAAGCCGCTGGCGTGCTGGAGAATCATCGGATCGAGAAAATCGGGGCCGGTTTTGAACAGCCGTACCCGCTTGCCCTGGCTGGTATAGAGGCGTGCCAACGCCGCTGTCACGGTGGTTTTGCCCTGGCCGGACGCAGGTGCGCTGATGAGCAGGGCGGGGCAATGGTGGGGCGTTTTGTTCACTGGGCTGGCTGCATCTCTAAAAATTCTGGTGCGAAGGAGAGGCAGAAGAGGGGAGCGACGGTGGTCATCTCCCAACTGGCAGGCCGCCCTCCGCAGTGCCGTGTTGCGCTTCAGGCCGGTCTCCGGGCTCACAAGCCCGGGGTGGGGTTGAACCACCGGCTTGCCTACCGTTGCGGGGGCAGCGTCGGCGTTGCCCTGTGGCCGTCTCTTTCGATCCGGGCCCGGCGCACCGACTTTCCTTTTCATCCCTTGAGGCAGTTAAGCGCGTTAAGTGCTTGTTAAGGCCCCGGGATACCTGAAGCTAACGCGCCAATCTATCTTTCACCCCCAGGCTTGTCAACCGCTGCCGGCGTGGGTTATTTGGTTGTCCGGATCGGTTACGGGGGTGGTATTCTCTGCCGCCGAAACGAGATCAAGGGGATTGGGTGTGTCGGCCATTGTTGCTGTAGTGATCGAAGAGAGGGCTGCTGCGGATGCGATTCGTCTGGCTCAGGCCCGGCAGTTGGCGCAGCAGCTGGCGTTGCCCCTGGTCGGGCCGGCAGAGGTCGGCACCGGGCTGGTGTTGGTGGTGACGGCGGCGCGTTTGGAGTTGCGTCTGCTGGCGGCGGATGCCCCGGGGCCGGTCTATGTTGATTTTGTTGGTGGTGCGATGGGGCATAGGCGCAAGTTTGGCGGTGGCCGGGGGCAACTGATTGCCAAAGCTGTGGGGGTGAAGAAGGGGGTGATTCCTGCCGTAGTGGATGCCACGGCCGGGCTGGGGCGCGATGCTTTCGTTCTGGCCAACCTGGGGTGTCGCGTGACGATGCTGGAGCGTTCACCCGTGGTGGGGGCGTTGCTGCACGACGGCCTGGTGCGAGCCTCTTCTGATGAAGAGGCGGCGGATGTCATCGAGCGGCTGTCGTTGCAGATCGGTGATGCGCGCCAGGTGCTGGAGGCGGAGCGGCAAGGCGCGCTGGCCGATGTGGTCTACCTTGACCCCATGTTTCCCCAGCGTGATAAAAGTGCGCTGGTTAAAAAAGAGATGCGCCTTTTCAAAGCGCTGCTGGGCAGCGACCCGGATGCGCCGGCGCTTCTGGAGGCCGCGTTGAAGGCGGCACGCAAGCGGGTGGTGGTAAAACGGCCGCGCAAGGCGGCGCCAGTTGACGGTCCCGAACCCGGTTTGGTGTTTGAGGGCAAGAGTACCCGCTTCGACGTCTATCTATGCCCCAAAAGCTGAAGGATTTTTATGAGTGAACAGTTAGAAAATCGTGTCATGGACCTGGAGATCCGCCTGACCTATCAGGAGTCCATCCTGCAGGAGCTGAACGAGGTGGTGGTGAAGCAGCAGGATCAGATCGACCTGTTGCTGGCGGAGCTGACGCGGCAGAAAGAGCAGTTGGATAATGGTGCTGAATTTGTCCGACCAAATGCCGAAGAGACGCCGCCGCCCCACTACTAGGAGCCTGTCGGACTTAGGAATAATCTACTGCGCTGATGGGAGAGTGGTTCAAATTTCCCCGATTTTTCGTTACAT
>JALTMR010000166.1 GCA_027001525.1 Gammaproteobacteria bacterium | reverse complement strand
CGACGACGAAGAGGTGCAGAAAGACATCAGCATGGTGCCTTACAACATTGTTAAGGCAGACAACGGTGATGCCTGGGTTGAGGTGAACGGCAAGAAAATGGCTGCGCCGGAGATCTCTGCCCGTATTCTGATGAAGATGAAGAAGACCGCAGAGGATTACCTCGGTGAAGAGGTGACTGAAGCCGTAGTGACCGTGCCTGCCTACTTCAATGATTCACAGCGCCAGGCCACCAAGGATGCAGGCCGCATTGCCGGACTGGATGTAAAACGCATTATCAACGAGCCGACAGCGGCTGCCCTGGCTTTTGGTATGGATAAAGCGCCCGGTGATCGCAAGGTTGCTGTCTACGATCTGGGTGGGGGTACGTTTGATATCTCCATTATCGAGATCGCAGATGTTGAAGGCGAGAAACAGTTTGAAGTGCTGGCCACAAACGGTGACACGTTCCTGGGTGGTGAGGATTTCGATTTGCGCTTGATCGAGTACCTGGCGGCTGAATTCAAGAAAGAGCAGGGCATTGATCTGCACAACGATCCGCTGGCATTGCAGCGTCTAAAAGAGGCGGCAGAGAAGGCAAAAATCGAGCTTTCTGCGGCACAGCAGACGGATGTGAATTTGCCCTATGTCACCGCCGATGCGACCGGTCCCAAGCACCTGAATATCAAGATTACCCGCGCCAAGCTGGAGTCGTTGGTGGACGATCTGATCACCCGCACCATTGAGCCCTGTAAGCTGGCGCTGAAAGATGCGGGCCTGTCTGTGAGTGATATTGATGATGTCATCATGGTGGGTGGTCAGATCCGTATGCCCAAGGTTCAGGATGCTGTGCAGGAGTTTTTCGGCAAGGAGCCTCGCAAGGACGTGAATCCCGATGAAGCCGTTGCCATTGGTGCTGCGATTCAGGGTGGTGTGCTGGGCGGTGACGTGAAGGATGTATTGCTGCTGGATGTGACGCCGCTGAGCTTGGGTATTGAAACCATGGGCGGCGTGATGACGAAGTTGATCGAGCGCAATACAACGATTCCGACAAAGGCAAATCAGGTTTTCTCCACCGCAGAGGATAATCAGACTGCCGTGACTGTGCATGTGCTGCAGGGCGAGCGTGAGCGTGCCAGTGGCAACAAGTCGCTGGGTCGTTTCGATTTGAGCGACATTCCTCCTGCACCCCGGGGTGTGCCTCAGATCGAGGTTACCTTCGATCTTGATGCCAACGGTATTCTGAACGTCTCCGCGAAAGATAAGGCGACAGGCAAGGAGCAGTCCATTGTCATCAAGGCATCATCCGGTTTGAGTGATGATGAGATCAACAAAATGGTGCAGGACGCTGAAGCGCACAAGGATGAGGATCGCAAGCTGCACGAGCTGGTTCAGGCCCGTAACCAGGGCGATGGCATGATTCACGCGGTTGAGAAGTCCATGAGTGAGCTGGGAGACAAGGTTGAAGCTGAAGAGAAGGCGAGCATCGAGGCCGCTATTGCTGCCCTGAAAGAGTCTCTCAAAGGTGAAGACAAGGCTGATATCGAAGCCAAAACCCAGGCACTGACCGAGATATCAGGCAAGTTGGCTGAGCGTGTTTATGCTCAGGATGGCGGTGCCGAAGGGGCTGCCCAGCCGGGTGCAGGTGCTGCGGGTGGTGCTGCCGGTGCGGCAGGCGCTGCTGGCGGGCCCTCCGCTGCCAAGGATGATGGTGTGGTTGATGCCGAGTTCGAAGAAGTGAAAGACGATAAGAAATAACGACCGACGGCTAGTGTTGCGGAAGGTTGTTTTGTTGACGACAGGCTCGGGTAACCGCGCCTGTCGTTGGCGATTTGAAGGTTCTATTTTTTAATTTGAAATAATTAGCAGAAAGCTTGGACTCAATGGCCAAACGAGATTTTTACGTAATCCTGGGCGTACAGAAAAGCGCGAGCGAAGCAGAGATCAAAAAAGCCTATCGGCGTGCCGCGCAAAAGCACCATCCGGATCGCAATCCCGGCAATGCAGAGGCGGAGGAGAAGTTCAAGGAGGCCAAGGAGGCCTATGAGGTGCTCTCCAATGCTCAGAAGCGCGCGGCTTATGATCAATTTGGTCATGCCGGGGTGGATCCTTCGGCCGGAATGGGCGGTGGCGGAGCGGGCGGTGCCGGCTTTGGCGATATTTTTGGTGATGTGTTTGGTGATATTTTTGGTGCCGGGCGTGGCGGTGGCGGCGGTGGTCAGCGCGCCTATCGGGGCTCCGATCTGCGTTACAACCTGGACCTGAGCCTGGAAGACGCGGTGCGCGGGACCACGGTCAAGATCCGTGTCCCCACCATGGTTTCATGTAAAAGCTGTGACGGCAGCGGCGCCAAGAAAGGCTCCAGCCCAGTAACCTGCAGTACCTGCGGCGGTCACGGCCAGGTGCGTGTTACGCAGGGCTTTTTCTCCTTGCAGCAGACCTGTCCGCAGTGTCACGGAAACGGCAAGGTGATCAAGGATCCGTGCACAAGCTGTCATGGCCAGGGACGCGTCAAAGAACACAAGATGTTGTCGGTGAAAATCCCCGCCGGTGTGGATACGGGGGATCGTATTCGCCTGGCTAATGAAGGTGAGGCGGGTGAAAACGGCGGCCCTTCCGGGGATCTCTATGTGCAGATCAAGGTTCAGGCACACGCCATCTTCACGCGTGAAGACAGTGATCTGTATTGCGAAATGCCTATCAGCTTTGTCTCCGCTGCCCTGGGTGGCGAACTGGACGTGCCGACGCTTGATGGCCGTGTGCTGCTGAAAATTCCCCCGGAGACCCAATCCGGCAAAGTGTTCCGTTTGCGTGGCAAGGGGGTTAAATCCGTGCATGGTGGCCCCGTGGGGGATCTGCTCTGTAAAGTGGTGGTGGAGACACCGGTTAATTTGAGCCGTCGCCAGAAGGAGTTGCTGGAAGAGTTTCAGCAGTCGATGGACGATGCGGATGTCAAGCACAGCCCGCGTTCCAGCAACTGGTTTGACGGTGTGAAGAAGTTTTTCGATGACATGAAGTTCTGATGGTGTCGCTGTGGATCCCGCTGAGGATTTCGATGCTGTTGTTCAGGAGATAAATTGATGATGAGAGTTGCCATTGCCGGCGCCGCCGGGCGGATGGGGCGCGCCCTGATTGAGGCGTGTCATGAGCATCCGGATCTGGAGCTTGCTGTTGCCACCGAGCGTTTGGGCAGTTCCCTGTTGGGTGCAGATGCCGGCGAGCTGGCGGGGGTGGGAAAATCAGGTGTTGAGATTGTTGCTGATCTAGCCGCAGCGGCTGATCAGTTTGATGTGTTGATCGACTTCACTTCTCCTGCCGCAACCCTGGCTCATCTGGAGGTCTGTCGCTCTGCCGGCAATGCGGTTGTGATTGGCACCACTGGGTTTTCTGACGCAGAGAAGCAGAAAATTGCTGAAGTGGCGAAATCTGTCCCGGTGGTCTTCGCTCCCAATATGAGTGTCGGTGTCAATTTAAGCCTGAAGCTGCTGGAGATGGCAGCGCGGGTGCTGGGTGATGAGGTGGATGTCGAGATTATCGAAGGTCATCATCGCCACAAGGTTGATGCGCCATCGGGTACAGCGCTGCGGATGGGGGAGGTTGTTGCCGACACGCTGGGGCGTGACCTCAAAGCATGTGCCGTCTACGGGCGCGAGGGCATCACCGGTGAGCGTGACCGCAAGACCATTGGTTTTGCCACGGTGCGGGCGGGGGATATCGTGGGTGAGCACACGGTGATGTTTGCCGGTATTGGCGAGCGCGTGGAAATTACCCACAAGGCCTCCAGCCGCATGACTTTTGCCAAGGGTGCGGCGCGGGCATCGGCCTGGCTGGAGGGGAAACAGAGCGGTCTGTTTGATATGCAGGATGTGCTCGATTTGAAGGGCTGAGCCACGGAATGGGGGTTAAATTGCGCCGATCCGGATGGACAGCTTTGGCGCTGTAAAGTAGAATCAGCGCAGCTACGGGACGTAGTCACGTAAATTTTGTATTTAATAGAAAGCGGGGTGCCTCTGAAGAAGATGCATCCCGTTTTTTGCAGCTAGCGTTTGGAGGTTGAATTGAAACGGTCGGCCCTGTTGATCTTAGAAGATGGTACCGCATTTCATGGTGAGTCTATCGGAGCGGAGGGACAGACTGTTGGTGAGGTTGTATTTAACACCTCCATGACAGGTTATCAGGAGATCCTGACTGACCCCTCTTACGCTCGTCAAATTGTAACGCTCACCTACCCGCACATCGGTAATGTCGGTGTGAACGAGGAGGATGAAGAGGCGTCGCATATCCATGCCAGCGGATTGGTGATTCGTGATTTGCCTCTGGCACCCAGCAACTGGCGTAGCCAGGAATCCCTTGATAGCTACCTGAGACGTCGCAATATTGTCGGTATTGCCGATATTGATACGCGTAAATTAACACGAATTTTGCGTGAGAAAGGGGCTCAAAGCGGCTGCATTATCGCTGCTGCTGACCTTGATGAGGCGGTAGCGCTGGCGGCAGCCAAAGGCTTTCCCGGCCTGAAAGGAATGGATCTCGCCAAGGAGGTGACGACTCATACTCCTTACGAGTGGGCTCAGGGCAGCTGGACACTGGAAGGGGGGTTGCCTGAGGCAAAGCACCCCATTGAAGAGAAGCTTCCCTTCCATGTCGTCGCTTACGATTACGGTGTTAAGCGTAATATTTTGCGGATGCTGACGGACCGGGGTTGCCGTTTGACGGTGGTGCCTGCGCAAACGCCGGCCGAAGAGGTGTTGGCGATGAAGCCGGATGGGGTTTTCCTCTCCAACGGGCCGGGTGATCCGGAGCCGTGTGTCTACGCTATCGAGGCCATTCAGGCCGTGCTCGAAACCAAATTGCCCGTGTTTGGCATCTGTCTGGGGCATCAGCTCCTGGCGCTGGCCAGTGGTGCCAGGACGGCCAAAATGAAATTCGGCCACCATGGAGGTAACCACCCCGTATTGGATGTGGCCACTCAGCGCGTGATGATTACAGCGCAGAATCACGGTTTTGCCGTTGATGAGGCGTCGTTGCCCGATAATTTGCGGGCGACTCATCGTTCACTGTTTGACGGCACTTTGCAGGGAATTCATCGCACTGATGTGCCGGCATTCAGCTTCCAGGGTCACCCCGAAGCGAGCCCCGGGCCACACGACGCGGCACCGCTGTTTGATCACTTTATCGAATTGATGCAGGCGCAAGCGCCGGGCTAACGGGGCTTGTCGCATCAGTTTCCTCTTCAAATTTCAAGAATGACTTAGTGTTGGTTTAAACAATCATGCCAAAACGTACAGATATCGAAAGCGTTCTCATCATTGGTGCCGGGCCGATTGTCATCGGTCAGGCGTGTGAGTTCGATTACTCCGGTGCTCAGGCTTGTAAGGCGTTACGGGAAGAGGGCTACCGGGTCATTCTGGTGAACTCCAACCCGGCGACGATCATGACCGACCCGGAGATGGCTGATGCCACCTATATCGAGCCCATTACGTGGCAGAGTGTGACAAAGATTATCGAGAAGGAGCGCCCGGATGTCCTGCTTCCGACCATGGGCGGGCAGACAGCGTTGAACTGCGCCCTGGATCTGGATCGGGAAGGGGTGCTGGAAAAATACAACGTTGAAATGATTGGCGCCAAGAAGGACGCCATCGACAAGGCGGAGGACCGGGATCGTTTCGCCAAGGCGATGACCAGAATTGGTCTCGATATGCCGAACTCTGCCGTGGCTCACAGCATGGAAGAGGCGCTGCAGGTTCAGGCGCAGGTGGGTTACCCGACGATTATTCGTCCCTCGTTCACGATGGGGGGCAGTGGCGGTGGTATCGCTTATAACAAGGAGGAGTTTCTTGAAATTTGCGAACGTGGCTTCGATCTGTCACCGACTAACGAGCTGCTGATTGAAGAGTCCATCATCGGCTGGAAAGAGTACGAGATGGAGGTGGTGCGAGACCACAAGGATAACTGCATCATCGTCTGCTCCATCGAAAATCTCGACCCTATGGGGGTGCATACCGGGGATTCGATCACCGTGGCACCGGCGCAGACGCTGACAGACAAAGAGCTGCAAATCATGCGGGATGCTTCTCTGGCGGTGTTGCGTGAAATTGGTGTGGATACTGGTGGCTCCAATGTGCAGTTTGCCATCGATCCGGAAAACGGCCGTATGATCGTGATTGAGATGAACCCCCGTGTCTCCCGTTCCTCTGCACTGGCGTCCAAGGCAACCGGGTTTCCCATCGCCAAGGTCGCGGCAAAGCTGGCGGTGGGTTATACACTGGACGAGCTTCAGAATGAAATTACTGGCGGTGCCACACCCGCCTCGTTCGAGCCTTCCATTGATTACGTAGTGACCAAAGTTCCCCGTTTTACCTTTGAGAAGTTCCCTCAGGCCGATGCCGTGCTGGGTACGCAGATGAAGTCTGTGGGCGAAGTAATGGCCATGGGGCGCACTCTACAAGAGTCGCTTCAGAAAGCGTTGCGCGGCCTCGAAACCGGGGTCGATGGTCTGGATGAGAAGCTGGACACCTCGCTGAGCGATGAGGAGATCACCAGTACATTGCGACAGGAGCTGCGCATTCCGGGGCCGGAGCGCCTTTGGTATGTGGGCGACGCTTTCCGTCAAGGCTGGTCGCTGGACGAGGTGCACGAGT
>JALTMR010000165.1 GCA_027001525.1 Gammaproteobacteria bacterium | reverse complement strand
GGCCTCTCTCGATGCGCTCTACCAGACAACCCGGTTAGCGGCAGACCGAATCTGCGATGAGTTGACGGCATCCAGGCTGCGGGGCCGTGGTGGTGCGGGCTTCCCCTTTGCCACCAAGCTCACCAGCTGCGCCCAAGCCGATGCCGCGCAGAAATACATTGTCTGCAATGCCGACGAGGGCGACCCCGGTGCTTTCTCCGACCGCTACCTGCTGGAGCACCAGCCCCACCGCGTGCTGGCCGGTATGCTGGCCGCCGCAGAGGCCGCCGGGGCCAACACCGGTTACCTCTATATAAGAGCCGAATACCCGCAGGCACAGCAGTGCATGGCAGCCGCCATCAGTGAATATGAGGCCAACGGCATGACGGAGAACGGCTTCCAGTTCCATATTGTTCGCGGTGCCGGGGCCTACATCTGCGGTGAGGAGTCGGCCTTGCTCAACTCCATTGAGGGGTTACGGCCCGAGGTGCGACTGCGCCCACCCTATCCGGCGCAGGCCGGACTCTTCGGCCAGCCCACACTGGTGAGTAATGTCGAGACCTTCGCGGCCATTCCCTGGATTTTGCAGCACGGCGGAGCGGCCTTTGCCGCAAGGGGCACAGACCTCGCCACGGGCACCAAGCTGGTCTGCCTTGATGCCGGCTTCAAGCAGCCGGGGGTCTACGAGGTGGAGATGGGGACGGCGCTAATAGAGCTCATCGAGGAGAGAGCCGGCGGCTTTCGGCAACCTGCCAAAGCGGTGCAGATGGGGGGCCCGCTGGGCAGCATCGTGCCGCTGGAAAGACTGGCCGATTTGCAGCTGGACTTTGAGTCCTTCGCACAAGCGGGCTTTCTGCTGGGCCACGCAGGCATCGTCGCCATCCCCCGGACATTCCCCATGATCGACCTGCTGCGCCATCTCTTCTCCTACATGGCTGGCGAATCGTGCGGCAAGTGCCTGCCCTGCCGCCTGGGCACGGAGAAGGGCCAACACCTGCTGCAACAGGCCAGCGCCGCCACCCCCCTGAGTCGCCAGCTGTTTGACGAGCTGCTGGAGACGCTGGAGCTGGGCTCCCTCTGCGCCCTGGGCGGGGGGCTGCCACTGCCGGTGCGCAATATTCTGGACTACTTCGGCGAGGAGCTAGAGGAGTATTTTCAGCCATGAGCGACCACAGCGCCTTTATCAACGGCCAACCCTTTGCCCTGGAAGCGAGAGAGAGCATTTACGCCTACGTCAGCCGCCATCTGGGCAGCGATGAAATCCCGCTGCTCTGCCACGACCCGGCACTGGCCGCCTTTGGCAGTTGCCGTCTTTGCAGTGTCGAAATCGCCTCCAGCGACCACGGCCCGCGGCGGATTGTAGCCTCGTGCCATAGCGATATTTCTGCGGGCAGCCATGTATTCACCCGCAGCTCCCGCCTCGACAGAATGCGCCGCACCATCATGGAGCTGCTGCTGAGCGACTACCCTGAGGCGGAGTTGACACCCACCCCCGGCGAAAAGCCGACGCCGTTCCAGCGCCTGGTGCAGAAATTTGATCTCGCCTCGTCGCGCTACCCCCGGCAGGCAAAAGTGGCCACCACAGACCAGTCGCACCCCTACATCCATTTCGATCCATCGCAATGCATCCACTGTTATCGCTGCATCCGCGCCTGTGATGAAATCCAGGGCGAGTTTGTACTGGCCATGTACGGCCGGGGCTATCAAAGCCGCGTCATCGCCTCGCTGGATCAGCCCTTCAGGGCATCGGACTGCACCTCCTGCGGCCGCTGTGTGCAGAGCTGCCCCACCAATGCGCTGAGCGACCGCTACCGGGCCAAAACCGTGATGGCGGACCAGCGCGTGCGCACCGTCTGCACCTACTGCGGCGTTGGCTGTAATCTCAATGTATTGCTCAAAGGGGGGAAAATCAGCGCCATCGAAGCGGTGGACGATGCCGAGGTCAATCAGGGCCACACCTGCCTGAAAGGGCGCTACGCCTTCGCCTACCATAACCACCCCGACCGCCTCACCACGCCACTGATCCGCAAAAACGGCCAACTGCAAGCCGCCAGCTGGGACGAGGCGCTGGAGTTGATTGCCGCACAACTTGAGCGCATCAAGGCCACGCACGGCGCACAGGCCATTGCCGGCATCTCCTCCTCGCGCTGTACCAATGAAGAGAACTACCTGATGCAGAAGTTCATGCGGGTGGTGATCGGCAATAACAATATCGACGGCTGCGCGCGGGTCTGCCACGCCCCCACCGCCTTTGGCATGCGCCAGAGCTTCGGCACCGGGGCGGCCACCAACGCCATTGCCGATATCGAGCAGACCCACTGCATGCTGGTGGTGGGAGCCAACGTCACCGAAGCCCACCCGGTGACCGGCGCCAAAATACGCCAGAAGGCGATACAGGGCACACCACTGATCGTCATCGACCCCAGGCGCACTGAACTGGCCCGCCACGCCCGTGTCCACCTGCAGCTGCGCCCCGGCACCAACCTCGCCGTGCTCGACATGCTGGCCTACTACATCATCGAGCAAGGGCTGGTGGATGAAGCCTTTGTGGCTAGCCGCACCGAGGGCTTTGACGAATTCCGCCGGGCAGCGCTGGCCATCGATCTCGATGCCCTGGAAGGCGTCAGCGGAGTCGATCGCAGCCTGGTGCGCAGGGCGGCCCGGTGTTACGCCGAGGCGGACAATGCCATGTCTTTCCACGGTCTGGGGCTCACCGAACACTACCAGGGCAGCCGCGGGGTCATGCTGCTTTCAGCCCTGGCGATGATGACGGGCAACATCGGCCGCCCCGGCGTTGGCGTCAATCCCCTGCGTGGTCAGAACAATGTCCAGGGGGCGGCAGACATGGGAGTGCAACCCAAACTGGGGGCCGGCTACCTCGACATCAACGACCCCGCCGCCCAAGCCCACTATCAGCGCCACTACGGCCGCCCGACACCCACGACGCTAGGGCTGACCACACCGGAGATGATCGGAGCCGCCGCCTCGGGGGCGCTCAAGGCGCTGTGGATTATGGGGGAAGACATCCTCCAGACCGACCCCGACACCTCACGCATCCGCGCCGCCCTCAAAAACCTCGATTTCCTGGTGGTGCAGGAGATTTTCATGACCGAAACGGCCAGCCTCGCCCAGGTGGTGCTGCCCGCATCCTCGCACCTGGAGAAGAGCGGCACATTCACCAACGGCGAACGCCGCGTCCAGCGTGTCAACCAGGTAATTCCACCCCTGGAGGGCACCCGCGCCGATGGCCAGATCATGGTGGATATCATGAACCGCATGGGCTATAAACAGGCCGGCTACGACGCCGCCACCCAACTTCAGGAGATCGCCCGGGTGGTGCCCTTCTTCGCCGGCATCACCTGGGAGAATCTGGGGGACAACGGCAAACAGTGGCCTGTCACAGCCGATGGCCAGGAGACCAAAATCCTCCATGTCGGGCAGTTCAAACGGGGCAAGGGAAAGTTTATCTTCACCGATTTTCACGAAACGCCGGAGCTGGGCGCCGCCGATATTGGCGACTTCCCCTTCATCCTCACCACCGGCCGCCGGCTGGAGCACTACAACTGCGGCACCATGACACGGCGCACCCCCAACGTTGAACTGGTGCAGCGTGACGAGCTGCTCATCCACCCGGCTGATGCCCGGCGCAGCGGCATCAAAGAGGGAGACCGGGTTGAAGTCCGCTCGCGGCAAGGCAGAACCCACTTGCGGGCCTCTCTCAGCGACAGCGTAAAAACCGGCGTGCTGTTCACTACCTTTCATTTTCCCGAGATAGCGATCAACCAACTTACCAGCGGCGTGCTCGACCTGGACGCCATGACGCCCGAGTTCAAAGTCACTGCCGTTGCCATCAAAAAATGTCCGTGACCCGCCGGCATTCCCCTCCTTAGCCAACCTGCCCAAGACGATGGAAATAGTCGTTTACAGAGACAGGGGCCATGCCTGGACAAACCGCGTTTGAAATCAGTTATCCTATGACCCGTTTTGGGTATCCACAAGAACAAGAAAATTGATGCCTTTGTTGCCGATTTCCCAATATTTGGATAGACCTCAGACTTTCATGAAAACCATCGCCTTAGCAGGACTGCTGACCGGCCTCCCCTTGACGGGGTTCTGTTTTGAACGCCCCGCTGACGCCTCAAACTCAACGCCGCCCCTGGTACAGCAGAGCCGGTCACTGGATTTTTCACTCAACACACTAAGGCTGGCCGAGGCCGATGCATGGACAGACTCCCGCCCCCAACACACCTCCTCCGCGCCACCCACCGAACTGAATCTCGCTATTCCGGACAAAGCCGACTGGGCAGGCCTGGGACAGGATACGGAGCTGTTTTTGCTCTATCAGGTGGCCATTGTCGGCGTGATCTACTTTTTGCCCGAAAGCGTCTCCCAGTGGGATGAAGAGGCCAAGGGTGGCAACCCGTTCAAGAAGTGGGACAACAACGTCAGTGACCTGCGCCGTGATACGGACAAGTGGGGCATTAACTACGTCATGCACCCCTACTTTGGCGGCACCTACTATGTCAGGGCACGTAACCGCGGCTTCAGCCGCAACGGCTCCTTCTGGTACGCCGCCGGCATGTCCACGCTCTATGAATATGGCATTGAGGCGGTATTTGAATCACCCTCGGTGCAGGACCTGATATTCACCCCGGTGGGCGGTGCCGTGGTGGGAGAGTACTTCATGATAGGCCGGCAGAAAATCCTCAACCACATCGCCGCAACCGGTGAGCAGACAGCCTGGGACAGCCTGGGTCTCTTTCTCACCGACCCCATTGGCGTCATCAACAGGAAGGTAATGGAGAGCTTTGGACGTCAGTACGGTGCCCGGCTGGAGCTTCAACCCATCCTCTCCCCCGCCTTTTTCAACAGCCGTAAAACGGCAGCCGGGGATAATCAACACCAGAGCACCTACGGCCTGCTGGCCCGGCTCTCATGGTAAAGAGCATGTCACGTTATCTATCTTATCTGGCACTGGCCGGCCTGTTCGTCAGCGCGACAGCGCTGGCGGAGCTGCGAACAGATGCAAAACCTTTCGCCGCCCGTAACCTCAACCCCTATATCGCCATTCTGGGTCTGCCGGCCATGGAGACCGGCGTAATCGCCCCCAAGGGCGAAAACCAGTTCGCCCTGCTGTTTGACCTGGCCAATAACTCCGCCCGCAGCAGCGGCGGCCCCCAGAATATTGAATCGATTACGCTCGACGGTGAGACCTACCGCCTGGCCCTCATCTGGCGCCGGGCACTGGCGGCCAATTTTGAGGTGGGGGTGGAACTGCCTTACATCATCCATAGCCCGGGGGTACTCGATAACTTTATCGAGGGCTGGCACGATCTGTTCGGCCTGAGCAACAGCCAGCGCGACAAGGCCCCCAGCAACACGCTGGACTATCGCTACCAGTGGAATGGCAGCACGCTCATGGGCTTTGAAGAGGCCAACAACGGAGTGGGTGACCTGCGCCTGTTTGCCTCAAAGGCCATCGTGCAGTCGCCTGAACGGTCGATCAAGGCCACAGCGAGCCTGGAGTTTCCCACCGGAAATGCCAAATGGCTGCGCGGCAGCGGGGATGCCGACTTCTCTTTCTTTCTCTCCGCCACCGACAACAAGCTGCTGGCCAAATGGGATCTCACCAGCTTTGGGCAGCTCGGCGTACTGATGATCGGCCAGAGTATGAACAACCAGAACCTGCGCTCCACGCTACGCCGTGACGTTGCCCTGTTCGGGGGCTTTGGCGTCAACTGGAAATACAGCGAAATGATCGACCTCAAGGCCCAGTTACAGTCCCACACGGCGATGTACAAAAACTTTGTCACGCCGATGAATGCACCCTCGACGCTGCTCACGGTGGGCGGCACGCTCTACCTGTCTGACAACACCATGCTTGATCTCGCCATCGGCGAAAACCTGATGACCAGCACCATTCCCGACTTCATCATCAACGTCACGCTCTCCAGCCGATATTAGGGGCTGTGCCCTTGACTATCTGACCACATTACTAGGATACTTGGCCGATCATGACCAATTACCTGGGGAGGATATTTCCATGATTACCGAAGAACTGATCACCAACTCCGTTATCGTTGTCGCCATCATCGTCCTGGCGCTGCTGACCGTACTGGTGATCCAGATATACAAAGAGGAAGAGAAGAAGAAGTAGTCATACCGGAACTTCTTTTCTCCATCCAAATAAAAAAGGCGGAATCACCGCCTTTTTTATTGTCTGCTCCACAACGCACTCAACCCGGCGGCCACGTCATTCGGCGGCCACCCAGCACATGCAGGTGGATGTGAAACACCGTCTGGCCGGCATCCTCATTACAGTTCATCACCGTTCGGTAACCCACATCGGCAATTCCCTCCTGCTCGGCCACCTTTTTGGCTGCCAGGAACAGACGCCCCATAATCTGGGCATCAACCGCACTCAAGTCGTTAATCGTCGCCATATGCTCCTTGGGGATGACCAGGACGTGAGTTGGAGCCTGGGGATTGATATCCCGAAACGCCAGCACATCATCATCTTCATAGACCACATCGGCGGGAATCTCCCCCGCCACCATCTTGCAAAATAGACAATCGCTCATTCACTCTTCCCCTGTTTTATCGACCGAGCAATGAGTAATATACCTGACACCCGCCATATTTGCGTGCATTGCGAAAGGT
>JALTMR010000164.1 GCA_027001525.1 Gammaproteobacteria bacterium | reverse complement strand
GCGATGCAGCAGGGGGCGGTGTCGGCAGAGCACTACTGTGGCCGCTGGGTGGATGTGGGTACGCCTGAGCGGCTGAGTGAACTGGGCCGTTTTCTCGGCGGCGAGAGTTGAGGGAGTCTGCATGGGGCAAGAGATAACGCATACCCATTTCCAGCGCCGTGATTTCGAGGCGTTTGGCCGTCGCCTGGACAGCGAAACCAGATTGCTGGCCGAGTGGTTCGAGCAGGGCCGCTTTACCGACGAGTGCAACGTCGCCGGTTTTGAACTGGAGGTGTGGCTGCTCGACCGTGCCTGTTGCCCGGCTCCCATCAACGAGCAATATATTGCCCTGGCAGGCCAGCAGCCGGTGGTGGCGGAGCTGGCCCGTTTCAATTTGGAATTAAACACCATGCCGCGCCCGTTAAGCGGCCACCTCTTCTCCTCCTTGCAGCGTGAATTAAGTCAGACCTGGGAGGAGAGCAAGGCCATAGCCGGCCGGCTGGATGCGAAGCTGGCCATGATCGGAATTCTGCCGACGGTGCGCCCCCAGCACCTGAACCTGGCCAATATGTCGCCACTGAAGCGCTACCGGGCACTGAATGAGCAGATTCTGCGCCTGCGCGATGGCGCGCCACTGGTGCTGGATATCGAGGGCCGCGAGCGGTTGCAGATGAGTCATGGCGACGTCATGTTGGAGTCGGTGGCGACCTCGTTCCAGATTCACCTGCAAATCAGCCCGCAACAGGCTGTGCGCTACTACAATGCAGCCCATATCCTTTCCGCGCCGATGGTGGCGGTCAGTGCGAACTCCCCCTATCTGTTCGGGCACGACCTGTGGGATGAGAGCCGTATTCCGCTGTTTGAACAATCGGTGGCGGTGGCCGGTTCCAATCGAGGGTTGTGCGGTGGCCAGGGGCGGGTGACTTTTGGTTCGGCCTATCTCAAAACGTCGATTCACGAATGTTTTCAACGCAACCGCGATTGCTATCCGGCGCTGTTGCCGGCCTGCCTGGATGAGCCTGCTGAGGCGCTGCCCCACTTGCGACTCCACAACGGTACCTTGTGGCGCTGGAACCGCCCCCTGATCGGCTTCGATGAGGCAGGTGTTCCCCATCTGCGCCTTGAGCACCGCGTAGTGCCCGCCGGCCCGACGATTATCGATAGCGTTGCCAATGCCGCTCTTTTCTACGGTCTGATAGAAGCCCTGGGTCGCCAGGAAGTGGCGCCTGAGGCGGGGATCGATTTTGAGCAGGCACGGCGTAACTTCTATCTGGCGGCCCAACACGGGCTGGCGGCAGAGGTTCAATGGCAGGGCCAAAAGTCAGTCAACCTGCGTGATCTTTTGCTCAACGATTTATTGCCCATGGCCCGCCGTGGTCTGGTCAGGCTCGATATCGCAGCGGCGGAGATCGACCTCTATCTGGGGGTTATCGAGGGACGTCTGCGCAAAAAGCAAAATGGCGCGGCCTGGCAGCGGGGCTACATCGAAAAACACGGCCCCGATTTCGCTGCCATGACCAGTGCCTATCTGGTGCATCAGGAGGGCGGAGAGCCCG
>JALTMR010000163.1 GCA_027001525.1 Gammaproteobacteria bacterium | reverse complement strand
TATATATACACCTCAATTGCTGAGCGACCGCGATGATTAAACAACGTACTTTGAAAAATGTGATTCGGGCGACGGGCGTTGGCTTGCACACGGGGGAGAAGATCTACCTCACGTTGAAGCCGGCGCCGGTCAATACGGGCATCATTTTCCGTCGGGTTGACCTGGATCCGGTGGCCGAAATTCCCGCACTTGCGGAATATGTCGGTGATACGCGCCTATCTACCACCTTGGTGGATGGTGATGTACGCATTTCTACGGTGGAGCATTTGTTGTCGGCCCTGGCGGGGTTGGGGATCGATAATGCCTATATCGAGCTGAGTGCGTCAGAAGTTCCAATTATGGACGGTAGTGCCGGGCCGTTTGTCTTTTTGATCCAGTCTGCGGGCGTGCAGGAGCAAGAGGCGGCGAAGCGGTTCATTCGCATCAAACAGCCAATCGTGGTTGAGGATGGTGACAAATGGGTCCGTTTTGATCCGTTTGAGGGATTTAAAGTCTCTTTTGAGATCGATTTTGATCATCCGGCGTTCCAGAATCGGGCCAAGCAGGCCGAAGTGGATTTTTCCACCACCTCCTTCGTGCGTGAGGTCAGTCGAGCCAGAACCTTCGGCTTTATGCGGGACATCGAGTTGCTCCGGTCTCACGATTTAGCCCTGGGTGGAAGTATGGATAATGCCGTGGTTGTTGATGATTATCGTATCTTGAATGACGATGGCCTCCGGTATGAAGATGAGTTTGTAAAGCACAAAATGCTGGATGCCATTGGTGATCTCTACCTGCTGGGCTACAGCCTGATTGGGGCTTTTAGTGGTTATAAGTCAGGGCATGCGCTGAATAACAAGTTGTTGAGAGAGCTCATCGCGAATCAAGCCTCCTGGGAGCAAGTGACTTTCGAGAACGATCAAGAACCTGCGCCTATCTCGTTTATGCAGCCCGTTGCGGTGGGATAACGTCCCGTGAGCCCGGTGTTGAGTGATCTGTCTTTGCATTTTTCGTAAAGCTTGCGTGCTGGGGGTCGACAACGGGGTGTGTCGTGTTTGTCTCAATGCTCCTCGCCGTGTCGGGCAAGACGTATCAGTGCCTTTCTAAGTTTCTGATCTGACGTGCAGTTGGCCAGTTGCGACAGCAGTCCTGAGGCTGCGGTTGACATGTGGGGTGGAGGGCGAAACGTACGGCGTTTTGGACTGCCATTGGCGGGCCTGACGCAGACTTCTATTTGGCTAATGTTGTCAGTTCGGAGTATTTTGGTTAGTTTGGGGACGAACAGGCGCAGCTTGGTTGCCCAGACGGACGAGTCCACGATGACGACCAGTGTGTTGTCTCTTCGATTAGCAACCTGGCAGTGTTTTTGGAGCGGCTTGGGAAGGTTGTTCTGAAGGCGTCTGTTCAGCTGCTGAAGCTGTTTCGTCGCTCCGACCAGTCTGCGTAGGTCGGTTTGGCTTGAGCCAAGAATCTTTGATATGGAATGTTGCTTGCTCAATGGTGGGCTCGCTCAAGATGCAGATATTGAATCTCTTTATAGCAGGCGGTTAGTTATGAACATAATTTTATTGCCTATTAATTCGAAAAGGTCAGCGCAAAGACTGAGCCACCGCGCCGTGGGCATCGGGTTGGTCTTGGTGCTTGTTGTGATGCCGGCCATTGCCGCGCTGGTGGGTTATGTCGCCGGGCTAGGCGCTGGCAGTCATGACGAACGGCTGTCTCAGATGGTCGAAGAGGAGCTGACGGCACAGCGTCACGACATCTCCCTGGCCAAGGAAGAGGCCCAGGAAAGTCTGAATGCCTTAACTTTGCGGTTAGCGGAGTTGCAGTCCCGGGTGATTCGGTTGGATGCGGTGGGACAGCGACTGACCGAAATGGCTCAGTTGGATAAAGGTGAATTTGATTTTGAAAACCCGCCAGCGCAGGGTGGGCCAGCCTCCGGATCGGTATTAAAGGGGGCTGAATTGAGCGATTTCGTCGCCTCTTTTGATGTCTTGTCTCAGCAGCTTGATGATCGCGAACGACAGCTGGGTGTGCTGGAGTCTCTACTGATGAGCCGCGACCTGGAAGAGGAGGTGTTCCCGGCCGGTTTTCCGGCGGAGAAGGGGTGGGTTTCCTCCTTCTTTGGCAAGCGCACGGATCCATTTACCGGGCGCCCGGCCAGGCATGAGGGGATCGATATCGCGGGCAAGAAGGGCTCGGGTATTTTGGCCGTTGCCTCGGGGGTGGTGACCTGGTCCGGGGATCGTTATGGCTACGGTTCAATGGTGGAGGTGAATCACGGGAACGGCTACGTGACGCGCTATGCACATAACAGCGAGAACCTTGTTCAGGTGGGGGACGCCGTCAAGAAGGGTCAGGCCATTGCGCTGATGGGGTCCAGTGGCCGCTCCACAGGCCCGCACGTGCATTTCGAAGTGCTGCGCAATGGTGTCGTTGTTAATCCTTTGAAGTATGTTCGCTCATCACGCTGAGCAGAGCATTTTCTCGCCCGTTTGTTTTCTATCTCCGTCGTTTGTTTTATGATCGTCGCTTTCATGCGGCGATCAATCCTTTATTTCCACTATGAATATTCGAGTCGATGGTTACTAATTTAATTAAGAAACTCTTCGGTAGTCGCAACGAGCGACTCTTGAAACAGATGCGTAAAGTCGTGGCGGAAATTAACGCCCTGGAGGACTCGGTCGTCACCTTGAGTGACGATGAGTTAAAGGCCAAAACGGAAGAGTTTCGTCAGCGCGTGACCGATGGGGCCAGTCTGGATTCGTTATTACCGGAAGCCTTTGCCGTTGTTCGTGAAGCCGGCCAACGAGCATTGGGGATGCGCCATTTTGACGTACAGCTGATTGGCGGCATGGTTCTGCATGATGGGAAAATTGCGGAGATGCGCACGGGTGAGGGTAAAACACTGGTGGCCACCCTGGCTGCTTATCTCAATGCCCTGTCGGGCAAAGGTGTGCACGTCGTCACAGTGAATGACTATCTGGCCCAGCGTGATGCGGACTGGATGGGCAAGCTGTATAACTTTCTGGGGCTATCCGTTGGTGTGATTGTGTCGGGTCAGGATCCTGCGTCCAAAAAAGCCGCTTATGAGGCGGACATCACCTACGGCACAAATAATGAATTTGGTTTTGACTATCTGCGCGACAATATGGCGTTTCGTGCCGAAGATCGCATGCAGCGTGGCCTCAACTTCGCCATTGTGGATGAGGTTGACTCGATTCTTATCGATGAAGCCCGTACCCCGCTGATTATCTCTGGCCCGATTGAAGACAGGTCTGACCTCTATGGCCGCATGAACGAGTTTATTCCCTTGCTGGAGAAGCAGGAGGAAGAGGATGGGCCGGGTGATTACAGTGTTGATGAAAAGAACAAGCAGGCTTTTCTGACGGAGCAGGGACACCAGAAGATCGAAGATCTGTTGCTGGAGAACGGCCTCTTGCAGGAGGGTGAGAGTCTTTACGATACGGCCCATATTTCTCTGATGCACCACGTGAACGCAGCGTTGCGGGCGCATGCACTGTTTCAGCGTGATGTTGATTACATCGTCAAGAACAATGAAGTCATTATTGTGGATGAATTCACCGGGCGTACCATGTCGGGGCGTCGCTGGTCAGACGGGCTGCATCAAGCCGTGGAGGCCAAGGAGGGGGTGCCGATTCAGCAGGAGAACCAGACCCTGGCTTCGATCACCTTCCAGAACTACTTTCGCATCTATGACAAATTGTCGGGCATGACAGGGACTGCGGATACTGAGGCGTTCGAGTTTCAGGAGATCTATAGCTTGGAGGTGGTGGCCATTCCTGCCAATACTCCGCTGGAGCGGGATGATCAGGGTGATCTGGTTTTTCTGACGCAAAACGATAAATATGACGCGATCCTGGAAGACATCAAGGAGTGTCACGAGAGAGGGCAGCCGGTGCTTGTGGGCACGGCCTCCATTGATGTGTCTGAGCTGCTGTCAGGCGTATTGAAAAAAGAAAAAATCAAGCACGAAGTGCTCAACGCCAAGCAGCATATGCGAGAGGCCGAAATTATTGCTCAGGCGGGAAGCCCCGGGGCCATTACCATTGCGACCAACATGGCCGGACGAGGGACTGATATCGTCCTGGGGGGCAACCTGGAGGCAGCGCTTAAAGCTGCCGAAGCCAAAGGGGGCGACGAGGCAAAACTGGCGCAAATTAAGGACGCCTGGAAGGCGAGTCACGAAAAGGTCCTGTCTTTGGGGGGGCTGAGAATCATCGGTACTGAACGCCACGAATCCCGACGCATAGATAACCAGCTGCGGGGTCGCTCCGGACGCCAGGGTGATCCCGGCTCTACCCGTTTTTATCTCTCCCTTGAGGACAGTCTGATGCGTATGTTCGCTTCGGATCGCGTCTCCTCAATGATGCAGAAACTGGGCATGGAGGAGGGTGAAGCGATAGAGCATCCGTGGGTAAGTAAGGCGATCGAAAATGCCCAACGCAAGGTGGAGGGGCATAACTTTGATATCCGCAAGCAGTTACTTGAATACGATGATGTGGCGGGTGATCAGCGCAAGGTGATCTACGAGCAGCGTGACGAGTTGATGTCCAACGACGACGTCTCCGATTCTATCGAATCAATTCGGGGCGACGTGCTGACGGAAGTGATTGATGGTTACATTCCGCCTCAGAGTCTGGAAGAACAGTGGGATATCCCCGGCCTGCAGGCGGCCTTGCACGAAGAGTTTGGCCTGGAACTGGATATTCAGGGCTGGCTGGATGCCGATGCCGACCTTCATGAAGAGACGTTGCGGGCCCGCATTCTGGAAGAGATGATTCGGGCCTACAAGGAGCGAGAGGAGCTGTTTGGCAGCGAGGTGATGCGGGATCTTGAAAAACGCATCATGCTCTACGTGCTGGATAGCCAGTGGAAAGAGCACCTGGCGGCGATGGACTATCTGCGTCAGGGGATTCATCTGCGTGGGTATGCCCAGAAGAACCCCAAGCAAGAGTACAAGCGTGAGGCGTTTGAGATGTTTTCTCAATTGCTGGAACGTATTAAGCACGACGTTATCGTGTTGTTATCCAAGGTCGAGATTAAATCGGAGTCCGATGTTGAGGCGGTTGATGAACAACGGCCACCTCAGGATAAGGTGCAGTACCAGCACGCTGAGGTCTCGGGTTTGGCCGGGGATGATGCGGGGTCTGATTCGTCAGCGCAGGCGGGAGGCGCTACGCCTTTTGTTCGCGAAGGCAAAAAGGTTGGCCGTAATGAACCATGCCCTTGTGGCTCCGGTAAAAAGTACAAGCAGTGCCACGGCAAGCTGAGCTAAAGCGGTTGGAGTATAGAGCATGGCTGTAGGCTTGACTGGTTTGCCCACACTTCACCCGGTTGCCGGGGTTCGCTGGGGAACGGCGGCTGCGGGAATCAAGAAAAATGGCACGACTGATGTCGCCGTCTTGGCTCTTGATCGCGGTGCTCGCTGTGCTGCTGTCTTCACAAGCAACGCTTTTTGTGCGGCGCCGGTCACCATCGCCAGGCGCAACCTTTTACAGGGTGAGGTGCGTTACCTGCTGGTTAATAGTGGCAATGCCAACGCCGGTACGGGTGAGCAGGGGTTGGTCGATGGTGAGGCTTGTTGTGCCGCATTGGCTGGTCTGGTGGGTTGTGACGCCTCACAGGTGCTGCCCTTTTCTACGGGGGTCATTGGTGAAATACTGCCGGTGGATAAGCTCTCATCTGCTTTGCCGATGGCATTAAAGTCTCTGAACGGCGGCTGGCGTGATGCCGCACATGCAATTATGACTACGGATACCGTCCCAAAAGGTGCTTCACAGCAGCTCTCGATTGGGGGGCGAACGGTGACGATCACTGGTATTTCCAAGGGGGCGGGCATGATTCATCCGAACATGGCAACAATGCTTGCGTATGTGGCGACCGATGCGGCTCTGGCTCCTGCCCTGCTGCAGAGTTGCCTGGAGAAGGCTGTCGCCTCGTCCTTCAATGCCATTACCGTGGATGGTGATACCTCCACAAATGATGCCTGTGTTTTGGTGGCTTCCGGGCAGGGGGAGGTCACGTTTGAATCGGAGGAGGATGCCGGGTTTTCAGAATTCCAGACAGCGCTTACCGACGTTTGTCAGACGCTGGCGCAAGCTATTATTCGTGATGGCGAAGGGGCGACCAAGCTCATCACGGTGGAGGTGTGTGGTGGCCGCGATGTGGCGGAGTGTCGCCAGGTGGCCGATGCGGTGGCTCTGTCGCCGCTGGTGAAAACCGCTTTTTTTGCCTCGGACCCTAACTGGGGGCGAATTCTGGCCGCAGTGGGGCGTGCTGGGCTGCCCGATTTCGATATCGATCTTATTACCATCTATTTGGATGAGGTTTGTATTGTGCGAGGGGGTGGCCGGGCCCCAACCTATACGGAGGCGGCGGGCCAGGCGGTAATGGAGCGGGAGGAGATTACGGTCACGATTAACCTTGAGCGAGGGGAGGCGAAAACCAGGGTCTGGACCTGTGATTTTTCCTACGATTACGTCAGGATCAATGCCGAGTATCGAACCTAACCCTCTGTCTTCCCTAGGCTTGAGACAACAAAAAACCCGCTACGAGCGGGTTTTTTGTTGTCTCAAAGAAGTGTAGTTACTTGATTTTGGCTTCTTTGTAGATCACATGCTTGCGCACAACGGGATCAAATTTTTTGATCGCCATCTTTTCGGGCATGGTGCGCTTGTT
>JALTMR010000162.1 GCA_027001525.1 Gammaproteobacteria bacterium | reverse complement strand
TGATTGACCGGACGCATTCATTGCCTGTGAGCCGCCAGTGTCAGTTACTGGATCTCAATCGCTCCACCGTGTATTACCCGCCGAAAGGGGTTTCTGATGAAGACCTGGAGCTGATGCGGCTGATCGATGAGATCCATCTCAAACGCCCGTTCTACGGCAGCCGCCGGATACGGGATGATTTGCAGGATCTGGGATATCCGGTGAACCGCAAGCGAGTACAGCGTCTGATGCGGCAGATGGGCATCATGGCACTGTATCCGAAGCGCAATACCAGTCGGCCGGGCAAGGGGTACAAGATCTACCCCTACCTGCTGAAGGGGTTGACGATAGACCGACCGAACCAGGTGTGGGCGACGGATCTGACGTATATCCCGATGGCCAAGGGCGTTATGTATGTTGTGGCTATCATGGACTGGTACAGCCGCAAGGTCCTGTCCTGACGGCTCTCCAACAGCATGGATGCCGACTTTTGTGTGGAGGCGCTGGAGGAGGCTATCAGCCGCTATGGCACGCCCGAGATATTCAATACGGATCAAGGTAGCCAATTTACCAGTGACGCCTTCACCGGCGTGCGCAAGGAGGCAGGCATCCAGATCAGTATGAACGGCAAAGACCGTTGGGTGGACAATGTGTTTGTCGAACGTCTGTGGCGCAGCCTGAAATACGAGGAGATCTACCTCAAGGCGATCGACACGGTTGCACAAGCCCGGATGGGTATTGGAAATTATTTCCAGTTCTACAATCGGGAGCGCAAGCATCAGAGCCTGGATCGGCAGACGCCGGATCAGATCTATGATAGAAGTATGCTGTGGCCGGTTGCCGCATGATCAGGTCGCAGGATGTGTGGGCAGAATACACTTAAACGGCTGTCCAAAATTCGGGGTCCATTTCTTTACATCTTCACTAAAATTTGGGACAATCTTGGGGCACCTCGAGCGAGTTTGAGTAGTGTTGAATGAATTTGATTGATACTGAATGGCCTTATAAATCAATGGGTTGAATTTTAAGTTGTTGTTTTGAAAAGAGTAGTTAGGGGCCTTGAAAACCGTTGAGGGTTTGTAGCCCTCCCAGGGTTCGAATCCCTGCTTCTCCGCCATTTCTTTATCCATCTCTTGAAAGTAAGAATGTCTCCTTCTGCTTTTCTCTTCTCTTCCTGTGCGATTGTGCGATCCGGAGTTTTGTTTCCCTGCCGGAATCGTTGTCTCTAGTGGCTGATCTACCTCCCGCAATTTTTATTATGGGGCCGACGGCTGCGGGTAAAACAGACCTATCCCTGGCGGTTCATGACGCTTTTCCGTGTGAAATCATCAGTGTTGATTCTGCACTCGTGTATAAGGGCATGGATATCGGTACGGCCAAGCCCGCTTCTGCGCTGCTTGAGCGATACCCTCACCGTCTGATCGATATTCTGGATCCCGCAGAAATTTATTCTGCGGCTCGTTTTCGGGAAGATGCATTGGCTGCTATGGCAGAGATTACTGCAGCCGGGAGAGTGCCTGTGCTGGTGGGTGGCACCATGCTCTATTATCGCGCTTTGGAGCGGGGTATGGCGGCGCTGCCGGATGCCAGTCCCGAGGTGCGGGCACGGCTGGATGCTGAAGCAGCGAGGATAGGTTGGCACGGGATGCATGAACGTTTGCGGGCGGTAGACCCCGTATCTGCAGCGCGCATTCACCCAAATGACCCTCAAAGAATCCAGCGGGCGCTGGAGGTGTATGAGTTGTCGGGGCAGTCGATGACGGAGTTGCATCGACGGAGTGAGGTGGCTTCCTTCCCTTATAAAGTTGCGAAAATAGTGGTTTGCCCATCTGAGCGTACGGTGCTGCATCAGCGTATTGAGAAACGTTTTCGGCTAATGCTGGCACAAGGGATGGTGGATGAGGTCGCGGCTTTGAAAGGGCGGGGAGATCTGGATCTGAATACGCCGTCGATGCGGGCAGTTGGCTATCGCCAGGTGTGGCAGTATCTCGAAGGGGAGATGGGCTATGATGAAATGGTTGAGCGAGGGGTTATTATGACCCGGCAGTTTGCCAAACGGCAGCTCACCTGGCTGAGATCGGAGCCAAATACCACTTGGTTCGACGGTGAATCAAAAGAATTGTTGCCTGAGGTCTTGAAATTTTTGGAAAGCGCCCTCAACTAAGGCGGCTTGGCTCTTGGATATGTTAAGGTTTGGAACAGTTGTGTGTGCTGATGATCGAGGGACTGGGGTTAATCATGCAGCATACTACGTAAAAACACTAATAAATTATAAGTTAGAGGAGAAGCCGAATGAGTAAAGGGCAAAGCTTACAAGACCCTTTTTTGAATGCGTTGCGCAAAGAAAAAGTACCCGTTGCTATCTATCTGGTTAACGGGATTAAATTGCAGGGACAGGTGGACTCTTTCGATCAATTTGTTGTCCTGCTCAAAAATAATGTGAGTCAGATGGTCTACAAACACGCGATTTCAACTATTGTGCCGAGCCGTAATGTGAAGCTGCCACACGTACTGCCAGAGGATTCAGCCAGCGGTAAATAGGGCAGAGCGATAGCGCATGGAGTTTTTTGAGCGCCCGAGCGATGCGGGCGAAAAGGCTGTTCTCGTTCATGTGGATTTTCAGGATGAAAATGTGCGTGAGGAGTTGGGAGAGTTTAAAGAGCTTGTGGTCTCCTCTGGTGCAGAGCCAGTTGCCACTGTGCTGGGTAGCCGCAGGGCCCCGGATCCCAAGTATTTTGTGGGGACGGGCAAGGCGGAGGAGATTCGGGATTTAGCAGCCTCTCATGAGGCTTTTTTAGTGATTTTTAATCACTCGCTTTCACCCTCTCAAGAGCGAAATCTCGAACGTCTTTTGCAGTGTCGGGTGTTGGATCGCACCGGCCTGATTCTTGATATTTTTGCCCAGCGGGCCCGTACCTTTGAGGGTAAATTGCAGGTTGAGCTGGCGCAGTTGCGTCATTTAACTACTCGTCTGATTCGGGGTTGGACTCACCTGGAGCGTCAGAAAGGGGGGATCGGCCTGCGGGGGCCGGGTGAAACACAGCTGGAGACCGACCGGCGCTTGATTGGTCAGCGAATCAAACTGCTCAACAAGCGGCTCGATAAAGTCCGTCGCCAGAGACAGGATCGGCGACGCTCGCGCCATAAGGCCTCAGTTCACACCGTTTCTTTGGTGGGATATACCAACGCGGGCAAGTCCACCCTGTTTAATGCGCTGACTCACGCGGATGCCTACGCGGCGGACAAGTTGTTTGCCACACTTGATCCGACGTTGCGCCGATTAGAGCTGGCGACTGAATTCGATACGGTGTTGATCGATACCGTTGGATTTATCCGCCATCTCCCCCATAGCCTGGTGGCAGCCTTCCGTTCAACCCTGGAAGAGACTCAGGATGCCAGCCTGTTACTTCATGTGATCGATGCCCATGATGGGCACCGGCATGAGCGCATTGATGAGGTTAACGACGTATTGGCGGCGGTTGGGGCAGAGGATATTGCCCAAATCGAGGTCTACAACAAGATTGACCTGATTGAAGGGGCTGAGCCCAGAATTGATCGAGCCGAAGATGGTCGGCCGGTGCGTGTCTGGTTGTCAGCGGTAGATTGTGAGGGCCTGGATCTGCTTACCCAGGCGGTAACGGAATATTTGCAATGGCTGGAGGCTCGAGCTCGAGGCGAAGAGAAGCGCTTCGGTGCTATTAGTCGCCAACAACATTACCAGTTGCGTTTGGCGAACTCTGCGGGGCGGCTGCGGGCGCAGTTGTTTGAAGAGGGGGTGGTGACGAGTGAATGCCACAGCGATAAAGGAGAGTGGTTGCTGGACGTTGATTTGTGGCCACGCCAGCTTGAGCGTGTGTTGAATCATACGGATTGTGAGTTGGTGGCAGAGATAGCGTGCCAAACCGACATTAAACTGTAATCATGGCTTGCGATCAGAAGGTAAGCTTTCTACAATTGCCGGTTCCTGCGAGTCATAGTGGGGATCGAATTTACGTGCCTAATTGGATTGGAGATGCGAATGGCCTGGAATGAACCGGGTGGCTCTAAGGATCAAGACCCTTGGGGAAACCGAAACAAGGACCAACAAAGCCCGCCAGACCTGGATAAAGTAATAAAAGACATTCAGGAAAAGTTGGGCGGTCTGTTTGGTGGTAAAGGGGGCAAGGGAGATGGCGGTGACCAAGGTGGTTCGCTCCCCTCCGGGCCTGGCAAGGGCGCAGCAGCCGGTATGGGGATACTGATCCTGTTGGTCATTGCTGGTATCGTCATTGCCAACATGATCTACATTATCCAGCCCGCCGAACGAGGTGTCGTACTTCGTTTCGGAAAATATGTTGATACCATCGAGCCTGGTTTGAACTTTCGCCTGCCCTGGCCTATTGAAACAGTGCAGCGGGTCAATGTTGATCAGATTCGTAACGTTGAAATTGGTTATCGCTCCGGTGGCGGACGTTCAACCCAGACAACCGCAGCACCCAGTGAAGCGTTGATGCTGACGCGTGACGAAAATATTATCGACGTCCAATTTGCTATTCAGTACATGGTGAAGTCTGCGAAAGACTATCTATATAGTGTGCGTGATCCGGATCTGACCCTGCGTGAGGCAACAGAGAGTGCGGTGCGTGAAGTTGTGGGCAAGAGCAATATGGATTTTGTTTTGACGGAAGGTCGCAGTGATATCGTTGCCCGTGTTCAGAGCCTTATCCAGAAGATTCTGGATCGCTACAACACCGGCCTGACGGTGACCAGCGTGAACATGCAGAATGCACAGCCACCCGAACAGGTTCAGCACGCATTCGATGATGCTGTAAAGGCGCGCGAGGATGAACAACGTGTCATCAATGAAGCCGAGGCCTATGCCAACGATGTTCTGCCAAAGGCTCGTGGTGCGGCTGCCCGTCTCATTGAAGAGGGTAATGCTTACAAAGAGCAGATCGTTGCGAGAGCTGAAGGTGAATCTCAACGCTTTGAGCAGATTCTTACTGAGTATGAAAAGGCACCTGAAGTGACTCGTCAGCGCCTCTACCTGGAAACCATAGAGGGTGTGCTGGAGAAATCCTCGAAAGTCATGGTGGACGTGGAGGGCGGAAACAACCTGCTCTACCTGCCGCTGGATAAAATAATGCAGCAGCAAACCGTGCCTGCGGTGCCCCAGACAATGGGGGGCGCGTCTTCCGCTCTGGATATCAGAAGCGCGGCAGGCAGCCCAACTCGTGATTTCATCCAACAAGAGCGTGACTCATTGCGCAGTAGGGAGAGACGCTAATGAATCAGAATAAGCTAATGGGCTTTGCCATTCTCTTTGGCGTGTTGGCACTGCTGGCCATGTCGTCCTTGTTTACTGTCAATGAGGGACAGAAGGCGATTTTGCTGCAACTGGGTAAAATCGAGCGAACTGACTACGAGCCTGGTTTGCACTTTAAAGTTCCCTTTATCAATAATGTGCGCAAGTTTGACGCGCGTATTTTGACCATGGACGCCGAGCCGGAATCGTTCCTGACGGCAGAGAAGAAGAACGTCGTTGTTGATGCTTTCGTGAAATGGCGTATCAGCGATGTTGCTCTTTACTACACCACCATGGGGGCCAGTGAGGTTAATGCTAACCAGCGCTTGTCTCAAATCATCAAAGACAGTCTGCGTAGCGAATTCGCCAAGCGGACGATTCAGGAAGTGGTGTCTGGGGAGCGTGCCGAGATTATGGAAATTCTCAGAACCAGCACTGATGTTCAGGTGGAGCCTTTTGGGATCGATGTTGTCGATGTGCGTATCAAACGAATCGACCTTAAGGGTGGTGTGAGTGAGGCGGTTTATCGCCGTATGGAAGCAGAACGTACACGAGTGGCTGCTGACCTGCGCTCAAAAGGGGCGGAGGCCGCGGAGCGTATTCGCGCAGATGCTGATCGCCAGCGTACTGTGACCTTGGCAGAAGCCTACCGCGAAGCTGAACAGCTACGAGGTGATGGGGATGCCAAAGCGGCTGAAATTTATGCAGGTGCCTATAATAAGGACCCGGAGTTCTATGCGTTCTACCGCAGTCTTAATGCGTATAAAGCGTCATTTAAGAACAAGAGCGATATTATGATCATTCAGCCTGATAGCGAGTTCTTCAAGTACTTTGGAAGCGCCGCCGGGGAGATGAAAAAAGAGTGATTGCTGTCTTGTTGTTTAGCTAGTTTGGTCAGTGATCGAAGCTAGAGACGTATGATTCGGGCGTGATGCAATTGTGTCACGCCCGATTTTTTGGTGGTTAATATGTGGCAGGATTTGTTGGCAGCCATTGCGTTGGTATTGGTGCTGGAAGGTTTGCTGCCATTTTTAAGCCCGGGCAGAATGCGAACCTTGTATCAGCAGATGGCCAGCGCTAATGACCGTACTATCCGTATAACCGGTTTGGTAAGCATGGTTGGCGGCGTTGTTTTGTTGTATTTGGTGCGCTGACGATAGCGCGAAAGTAGGTGATTAAAGTGTCATTTAAAAAAGACCGTTGGTTGCTACCCGAAGGTGTGGGAGAACTTTTGCCACAGCAGACGGAGCAGCTGGAGCAGCAGCGTCGTGACCTAGTAGACCTGTTCAGGTCGTGGGGGTATGAGCTGGTGATGCCTCCCCTGATGGAATATCTTGATTCACTATTGGTGGGTACAGGTAAAGATCTGGACTTGCAGACCTTTAAACTGATTGATCAGCTGACAGGGCGTCTCATGGGCGTGCGTGCGGACATGACCCCCCAGGTGGCGCGCATCGATGCTCATC
>JALTMR010000161.1 GCA_027001525.1 Gammaproteobacteria bacterium | reverse complement strand
CGTGCACAATCAGGGCACGGTGACTGCCGAGGCTGGCCAGTGCCTGTGCAACCACCTCCAGTTTATCCGCAGCAAAGACACCGAGCACCTGATACTCTGCTGCTGCCGGATTGGTGAGCGGGCCGACGACACTGGCTTGCGGGTCGAGATAGAGCGGCGGCTCGGTCAGCAGCAGCTGGGCCTCGGGCTCCAGCCCGATTTGAAGGTGGGTGCCTTTGCCGCCGTCGTCCATCCACTGGTGCTGGAGTTCTCTCGGGGTGCCGAATGTTAACGGCGGGTTGTTGCGATAGTCCTGCCAGACACAGCGGCCGGTCTGGATCATTTTGGTCAGGGCCAGAAAGCCCAGCTCGCCGTTGAGAGTGAGCGATGCGTCCCAGCTCGAACGATGCATTGCACTGAGAATTTTGCCGATCTCCAGATCAACGGGTTGGGCGTAGTCGGGGCTGTGGTAGGAGGAGTCAAAGTTATGCAGACTGATGGCGCGCCCCTTGCCCAGGCCCCCTTTTTTCAGCATGCGCGTGGCGTAGAAACTGACCGCCATTTTGCCCGTCGCCCGTGTGCCGGAGAGCTGGTAGACGAGCAGTTGTGAGCCAGCGGCCGGCGGTGTTTGTGATATCGACCCGGCCTGTGTCTCATGGAGTGAATCGAGCCAGCTGAGGCAGCTGTCCTGCGGTTGCGTGTTTCCGCCTTTACCCTTTTGAAGGTAGGTGGCGTAGTGCAGGCAGATCGCCGCGACGTGTTTGCACTGAAAACTGACTGGGCAGCTACAGTAGCCCCGGATGTTAACGGTGTCGCCGACACGGCTGATAAATATCTCTTGCTGGTAGACGCGCGCGCCACCGCCCTTGACCTCACCGCTGAGTTCAACGCTGATGTCGTCCTCCTGCTCGATGCTGACGCGAAGCACGCGATGGCGTTCAAAATAGTCTTTGCCACGGTTGTAGGCTCTCTGGTTGAGGCACTGTCTGATATCGCCCCGATTGATCTTTTCTTTCATAGCGCGAAGGAACCAGGTTGTGTGGCTAAACGCGTTATTCTAACTCATTGGTGAGGGGTTGTATGGGGGCGAGCCAAGCGCCTATTATTCTGTTCACTTATTCACTTCTACTCTATGGATGCGTTGCTCTATGTCTCTGCCCTCACACTATTTCGTGATGCCTGCCTTTGATTCGTCCAGCGAAACCGAGGAGCATTTTCTGGCTGCACTGGAGTCACATTTGGCTGCGGGGGTTCGACTGGTGCAGTTTCGTGCCAAAGGGTTGGCCGCAGAGGCGTATCGATCACTGGCCTTGCGGGTGGTGGCGCTGGTGCGCCGCTACGACGGCAAAGTGCTGCTTAATGCACCGGCCGATATGGTGAAACGTGTCGGTGCCGATGGTCTTCATCTCGACAGTAAGGCTTTTTCTGCTTGTGACTCGCGGCCGCTGCCCGATAGCTATCTGGTGGCCGCCTCGGGCCATTCATTGGCAGCGTTGAAACGAGCAGAGCAGATCGGGGCCAGTTTTGCGGTGTTGTCGCCAGTGAAGTACACCAAGGCTCATCCCGACCTGGAGCCCATCGGCTGGTCGTCTTTTGCCCGGATAGTGGCCCAGCTTGCTATTCCGGTCTTCGCTTTGGGGGGTGTCAGCGCCGCCGATGCCGAGGACGCACGGCAGGCCGGGGCGCAGGGGATTGCGGGGCGTCGCTGTTATTAGGCGCTGAACTGCTGCCATGAATGCGTCATAATGTCGCGATCACTATTTTTCGGTCTTTTTCAGGAGATACAGATGACAACACTGGTAGTTGGTGCAACAGGGAGTGTAGGGCGCAGCGTGCTGGCCGGTCTGGCGGGCAAGGGTGTCGCCGTGCGGGGCATGAGCCGCTACGAAGCCAAGTTTGATAATTTTCCCGGTGGGGCCGAAGGGGTGGTGGGTGATCTGGTCGCTTTCGGCACCCTGAGCAGCGCCTTCTCGGGTGTCGAGGCACTCTTTTTGATCAGCCCCTTGAGTCAGAACGAAATTCAGATGGGCCGTAACGCCATCAAAGCGGCCCAGGCTGCCGGGGTAAAGAAAATTGTCTATCTCTCTGTGCCGCTGCCTGAGGGGGCCGATCGCGTGCCGCACTTTCGCAACAAGGTGCTGATTGAAAAGGCCCTGAAAGAGAGTGGCATTACGCACACGATTTTGCGTGCCAACAATTTCTTTCAAAATGACCAGTGGGGCCAGGCTGCCATTATGAGCTACGGCACCTATCCGCAGCCGCTGGGCAATGTCGGTTTGAACCGGGTGGACTCGCGGGATGTGGCCGATGCTGCGGTCAATGCGCTGACCTGTGATGATTTCGATAATCAGGAGTTCTCAATTCATGGCCCTGATGTCTGGACAGGTGAAAGCATTGCCGCCGAGTTCAGCAGGCAGCTGGGACGTGAAATCCGTTACGCCGGTGATGACCTGGAGGCCTGGGCCAAGCAGGCGCAGCACATGATGCAGGCCTGGATGGTGAACGATTTCAAGATCATGTACGACTTCTTCCAGAAGCATGGCTTGAAGGCTTCGGCCGAAGCGCTGGAGAAACAGAAGGCTGTGATTGGCCACGAGCCACGCACCTTTGCTGATTTCGTCACGGCCCTGACCAAGCAGTGGTCCAGCTAATTCGTCGCCCCATTTAGATGGGCTGCTGTTGATGCCGGGAAGCACTCAATTGTGCTGCCCGGCTTTTTTATTGCCTGTGGAGGGTGTGGGTGTGTTGCAAATTCATCAATAATGGCCGATATTGTGTATATGAGTCATTTGTGAGGTGATGTGATGTCTGCCATAGAGCACGCTGTTGTTGATCAGCCCCAGGTGTTGTCCAAGGCGCTTTTGAATGCCGGTCGGGCGCTGGGGATCTCCCAGGTGGTGTTGGGGAAGGTGATCGGTAAAGATCGCACCTCCATTCCCCGCGGCCTTGAGCCGACGAGCAAGGCGGGTGAGTTGGCGTTGTTGCTGATTCGCTGTTACCGCAGCCTTTACGTTCTGGTGGGCGGCAAGGCGGCAGACATGAAACACTGGATGCACACGGAGAACCGGCACACCGGGGGCGTGCCGGCCGAACAGATTCAATCTGTGCAGGGCCTGAATCAGGTGCTTGAGTACCTGGATGCGATGCGCGGCAAGGTGTGATGGACATCTGGGCGGCGTGCCAGGATCTCATCTCCCCCGGTTTTTGCAGCGGCAAGTTAACGCGCGTCGTCGAGAGTCAGGAACAGATCGCCACCAACGCGCTGGTGGAAGGTTTTGAAGAGCAGGGCCTGCTCGAAGAGATGCTGGAGCAGACAAAACCGCCCCGGCCGCCGGGCACCGAGAACCTGCACTGGTTGCTGGCCACCCCCTTTCGTTATCCGCCGCTGCCCCATGGCTCGCGTTTCGGCACCCGCTTTGAACGTAGCCTGTTCTACGGCTCACTGGCGTTGCCTACCGCCTTTGCCGAGACGGCCTACTACCGTTTTCTCTTTTGGCAGGGGATGGCAACGTCACCCCCCTCCGGCAAGCTCCTCACCCAGCACACCGCGTTTCAGGCGCTTTACAAAACGCAGCGAGGCCTGAAACTGCACAAGCCCCCCTTCGATGAGCATGAGGATTGGCTGGTTCATCGCTCAAGCTACGCAGCGACTCAGCAGTTAGGCGTGCAACTGCGCGAGGCGGGGGTGGAGGCGGTTGAGTTTATCTCGGCGCGGGATGGCGACCGGGGAATCAACGTCGCGCTTTTTTCAGCCCAGGCGCTGGTCTCCACCCGCCCTGTCAATCCGCAGCCCTGGTTGTGCGAGACGACGGCGCAGAGGGTGAGTTTTTACGCTGATTCACACAGTGATATTCATGAGTTTGCGCTGACGGATTATCTGATCGACGGCCAGTTTCCCGCCGCTGTGGCGTAAAAGCCGTGGCTTATCGCCGTTGTCAGCGCAGCAGTTTGTTGAATGCCGAGACGGGGAGCGGTTTGCTGAAATAGAAGCCCTGAATCTCGTCTGCACCGTGGTGGCGCAGGTAGTCGTACTGCCCGGCAGTCTCAATACCTTCGGCGATGATGTGCAGATTGAGGCTTTTGGACATGGCAATAATCGCTTTGGCGATTTCACCGTTGCGGCCATCGGCCGTGATGTCCTTGATAAAGGCGCGATCGATTTTCAGCGTGTTCAATGGCAGTTGCTGGAGGTAGCTCAGTGAGGAGTAGCCGGTGCCGAAGTCATCCATGGAGATTTTGACGTCGAGGCTACGGATCTGGTCCAGGGTCTGAATGGTGTTGTCAAAGTCGCTGACCGCCATGCTTTCAGTAATCTCCAGCTCCAGCAGGGCGGGGGAAATTTTCGTGTGGCGCAGTACATCCTGCACCAGATCCTGAAAATGGCTTAATGCCAGCTGTTTGGCCGACAGGTTAACGCCGAGGCGAATGGCGTGGCCTGCCTTGTGCCAGTGCACTCCCTGTTGGGCCGCCGTGTAGAGTACCCACTCGCCCAGTTGTGTCACCAGCCCGGTCTCTTCCGCCAGTGGAATAAACAGCGCTGGCGGGATCATGCCCTGGGTGGGGTGGTGCCAGCGGATGAGAGCCTCGACACCGACAATTTTCCTGCTGCGGGCGTTGTATTGGGGCTGGTAGTAGAGTTCGAATTCGCCGTTTCGCAGGGCTTTTCTGAGATCCTCCTCCAGGGCCAGGCGTTGCTGGGCATCGGTGTCCATGGTGGTGGAGAAGTAGCGGTATTGGTTGCCGCCATTGCCTTTGGCCAGGTTCATGGCGATGTCTGCGCCGAGCAGCAGTTTGTCCAGCGTATCGGCCTCCCGGGGGTAGAGGGCGATGCCGATGCTGCCGTGAAGCACCAGTTCGTGGCCCTGAGCTTCCAGCGGCACCTCCATGAGGGAGAGTATCTCCTGGGCCAGGTCATCGGCCTGATGCTGGTTTGTGTCGGTATTGGGCAGCAGGATGGCGAAGGTGTCGCCACTGAAACGGGCGACCCGGTAACCCTGCTGCTGATAGGGTGTGATGCGATTGGCGATCTCTTTAAGTACCTTGTCGCCATTGCGGTGGCCCAGCGAATCGTTGATGGCCTTAAACCGGTCAATGCCGATAAACATCACCGCGCAGGCTGTTTGCTTGTCGATCTGCTCCATGATGTTGCTCTCAAACAGCTTGCGGTTGGGCAGGCTGGTGAGAACATCGTAATAGCTGTGATAGAGCAGCCGCTCTTCCGCCTTGGCCTGTTCGGTAATGTCCTGCAACGTTGCGTAGATGACTCGGCGGCCGTGTTCCTGGCGCATCTCTCCCCGTTGCAGAATAACCTTCTCCTGCCCGTTGGGTAGCCGCAGTTTGTGGTCCAGCAGGTACTGGCCGTTGTTGCGGATCGCCTGGTTAATGTTTTGCAGCAGGCGTTGGCAGTCGGGTTCGGTGAGCAGGGTCTGAAGTTGGTTTAAGTCGATTTCGTTGTGATGGGGGATGCCAATAATCTCTGCCACCTCGGCAGACAGCGTGATTTGCCAGTTGGAGACGTCGATATAGAGGTAGCCCATTTTGGCAATGCGCTGGGCTTCGCTCAGCAGGTGTTGTTTCTCCTGCAGTTCAAGGAACTGGCGGCGGTCTCGCAGGGCGTAACGAATGCGCTGGGTCAGAATGGGCCAGTTGAGGGGTTTGGTGATGAAATCGGTGGCACCGGACTGAAAGGCTCTCTCAATGGCATTCATCTCATTGAGCCCGGTGAGCATTAAAATGGGCAGGGACTGGTCGCTAATGCGTTTTCGCAGTTCGACACAGGTGTCGTAGCCGTTCATCACCGGCATCATGACGTCCAGCAGGATCAGGGTCGGGGTGTGTTGGTCGTACTGCGCCAGGCCGGTTTCGCCATCGGTGGCTTCGATAACGCCATAGCCCGCTTTTTCCAGGTGGGCCTTGATCAGCGTCCGGGTGATCGGCTCATCATCCACCACGAGGATGTCGATGCGCTGGGACTGCCCTGGCGAATCAAACGGGGTCATGGGGATCGCGTTAGCGCCCGAGTTCGATGAGCAGCGCCTGATAGCAGCGCTGAATCGATGCGATCAGGTCGGGGTAGTTTGCGGCTTCTTCTTGGTTGGCCATGATTTCTACAGATCTCAATAACGTGTGCAGACGCATAAACCCCATGTGCGCGCTGGCGGTGCCAAAGGTATGGGTGACTTCGCTGATGGTGTGTAGCTCCATTGCCTGAGCTGCGGCGGACAGCTTGCTCAGGTGTAGATCGGCATCTTCAATGTATTTGTTGAGCAATCCGCTCAGTTCATCACCGACGATTTCACCCACTTCCGCAAAGATGTCGGGATCGATGAGAGGCTGGTTTTGGTGCGCGTCACTGGGCATGATCTATTTTTCCATCGGTGGGTGGAGGGCGGTGGCCCATTTTTTTAGTGTGTTGCTGAGATGGTCAAACTTCAGCGGCTTGGGAATATAGTCATCCATCGTCGCTGCCAGGCATTTCTCCTCATCACCCGCCATGGCGTTGGCCGTCAGCGCCATGATGAGTGTGTGGCGGCTCTCGCCCTCGTTTTGTCTGATGCGTCGCGTGGCTTCATAGCCATCCATCTCGGGCATTTGGCAGTCCATGAGTACCAGGTCGTAGTGGTGGCTCCTTACGGCTTCAACCGCCTCGACGCCGTTGGATACTACATCTGCGCTGTGGCCGAGTTTCTTTAACATGCCTTGCACCACCCGCTGGTTGATGGCGTTGTCCTCGGCGATCAGGATGTGCAGGCGGT
>JALTMR010000160.1 GCA_027001525.1 Gammaproteobacteria bacterium | reverse complement strand
TTCGTAAAACGTCTCCTCACCACTGGCGCTGCGCACCACGACGTTGGCAGTGACCAGTACCTTCTTGGTCGCCCCCCCGCCGTAGGCCTCACCCCGCTGGTCCAGCCACCCCGTCTTCCCGCGCACATAAAAACGGCCGTTGGCGTACATCAGCGAGCCGGAGACGGCGTTGCGCACCACGCTGTTTTGAGTCAGCGTCAACGTCACCTGAAGGGAGTTACCGAAGCGACCTGGCGAGGTGGCCCGAAAAACGATGTTGCGGTGATTGTCAGCATCCCCGCCCAGAATGCCGCTGTGAGCATAGCCCTTGGTTTCACAGGGGCTGTATACCCGGGCGACGTAGAGCCGCTCCCCGCCGTTGGCAAAATAGTTAAACACGCTGTGGGCGATGTAGTTAGTGACGCCGCCCTGACCGAAATTCAGATCATCGAGACCGCCATAGATCTGGCTATAGGCCTCGAAACTTGTGACCAGCACCGGTTCGCCCCCTACCGGCCCTTTCAATGTTGGCCCAACAAATGCCGCTGTGCTGGTTTCCACTCCCTTGACCATACCGAAGCTGCCGGTATGCTTTTCGATAAACTGCCGTGCGATCGTGCGATTCGACATCCCTCGTCCCCACTCCACCAATAAATCCCATTATTGGCTCCATGTATTGATACATGAGACGAATGCACAGGCTGGCACCTGCTGCCCTGCGATTCGATTCATTCCCCTGCGTACTTTCTTTGTCGGAACATTTCTTTGAATGTGTTCCTGACGATGGGGATATTCCCCTATATTTTTTGTAAATAAAACCTGTAGCTTTACTCTGGAATCCGCTGCCCTTGTATCAGGGCTCTCAGCTCGGCGGGAGCCAATACACCCACTTCACCGCGCCCGACAACCAACCAGCCACGCCGCTCAAACTCTTTCAGCATACAGCTAACCACCTCCCTTGATGTACCGAGTTCGGAGGC
The DNA here is from genome assembly GCA_027001525.1 of Gammaproteobacteria bacterium. GTDB lineage: Bacteria > Pseudomonadota > Gammaproteobacteria > Tenderiales > Tenderiaceae > JALTMR01. The sequence goes on along the minus strand of JALTMR010000160.1, from coordinate 594 downwards.
AATTTCGTGATGGGTTGTGGTCAATGTTTTACCGTGGGGGGCGAGCGCGATCAAATACGTAGCAATGCGTATATCCATGCGCTGGAAGGTGACGCTCTCCAACACGCCAATAACTTCAGCCAGCCGTTTTGCAATCAGGCCAAATACAAATGCCCCCCAGGGCCGGGATTTCAGTAGCCACTCCTGCGCCTGTTTGGCCGGCACAATCAGCGCGTCCACATCCCCCTCCGCCACTGCGATGGCGGGGAATGGCGCCTGACTCATGATGCAGGAGGCGGTGAGAATGCAGCTGTCCCCGGCCGGGATTCTGTAGAGCGTAATCTCACGCCCGGAGGCCGCCAGTTTGTAGACCCGCACCGACCCGTCCAGCACCAAAGCAAGCTGATGACACACCGCACCTTCGGTTGCAATTGTGTGCCCATCCGGCACCTTCACCAATGTCGTGGCACTGAAAAACTGCCGCCGAAACGGATCAGACGCCTCTCCCAGAAAGGAGAAATGCGCCTCAAGGCGCTGTTGTTGCTCCGGGTTTGCAATCATCGTTTGGGCCAGCATCCAGGGTAGAGAGACAGTCAATGATGACAGGATGAGTAT
>JALTMR010000159.1 GCA_027001525.1 Gammaproteobacteria bacterium | reverse complement strand
GTATGGCGAACTCCCTCGCACCTATTTTTATGACAGTTCCGGGAGCCGAGTGGGGGTTTCAGGGCTGATTCAACGCCAACGCGTTGAACAATGGATGCGAAAAAATGATGTCGACTGATATCCTTGTACGCGGAGGCCCGGTTGTCTGGGTGCTGCTTTTTCTGTCGGTGACCGCACTGGCGATTGCACTGGAGCGCTGGATTCATTTCCTGCGCATGGGGTATCTGCCCAAGGGGTTTGAGCAACAGTTACCCCAGGTTTTGGCAGACGGCAGCCTTGGCACACACCTGACCAAATTGCGTGGCCCCGAAGCCGCCATAATCCGCGCCTTATGGTGCGCCAGTCAGCGCGGTGTGACTGATCTGGCTCGTGTCGCGGTGAGAACGGGCTCGCAAGAGCTTCAACGTATGGAGCGCCGCCTGCCCATGCTGGGCATGATTGGGAATACGGCACCCCTCATTGGCCTGTTCGGTACGATTACCGGCATGATCAAGGCGTTTATGGTGATCGAGCAGGCCGGCGGCAAGGTCGATGCGCAAGCACTCGCAGGAGGTATCTGGGAAGCGATGATCACCACCGGCGTAGGGTTGGCAGTGGCCATTCCGGTGTTGTTTCTGCTTCACGCGCTACAGGGCGTGGCCGAACGTCGTGCCCACGCCATGCAGCGGTATGCCTCCTTGATGATCGAAGGCTTGCCCCACCGTTGTGAGGTGGTGGGCAAGGATACCGTCGTGCACCGGCAGGAGAGCCCCGGTGGAGTTTGAAGGGCTAAGGCGTAGCCACAGTACGCCTAATCTTACGCCGCTCATCGATATCGTTTTTTTGCTGCTGGTCTTTTTTATGCTGACCGCACACTTCGTCGATGACGAGTCGATAGCGATCGATCTGCCACAAGCTGAAAATAGTGCGGAGCTAAACAATGATGCGGCATTGGAGCTTGCCATCACCCAGCAAGGCGAGATTTTATTGCAAGGGGAAAGGACGGCGTTAACTGAGCTGGAGGCGCAGTTACAGCATTTACTGAAAAACCGGGATGACAAAGCGATCATCTTGCGGGGGGATCGCAATACCCGCTTAGAGCAGGTTGTCGCCATACTCGATATTTCCCGTAGAGCGGGCGCCGATGCTGTGGCCGTCCTGACACAGGAACCATGAACATCAAGCGTTTTCTGTTTCCGGCAAGCGTGCTGATTTCATTGCTGGTACATGGTGTATTTTTCTTACATCTTGATAATGCACAGGTACCCGCAACGGTTGTGAGTCCGGCGGAGTCCGCACCACAGGTTACACGCATTGTACTTAATCATCGACCAACGCCTGCATCTGTACCTACACCCACGCCTATACCAGAGCCCGCAACGCCTGCGCCAAAACCAGCAGCCAAAAAAGAGGTGCAAAAGAGTGCGCCGAAGAGAGCTGAAGTGAAGCCGAAGCTGGCTGAGAAAATAACGCCAATAGTAAAAAAGGTTGAGGTTTCTTCCGAGCCTGTCCCTCCCGCGATTAAACAACAGGAGGCTGATAAAATTACCGAACGGAAAATGGCAGCCCCAAGCCCT
>JALTMR010000158.1 GCA_027001525.1 Gammaproteobacteria bacterium | reverse complement strand
AACGGCGAGAAGGCGATCTCGTTTGTTGCCTTCAAGTCCGAGACGGCGGACATCATCCGCACCGTCGATGCCATTCGCGAGATGGTGGCGCAGGAGAGAGCGCTGCTGCCCGATGGCGTACGGGTGATGATCTCCAACGACGAGTCGAAGTACGTCAAGGATCGCCTCGCCATTGTGCGCAACAACGGCGTCATCGGGCTGGCACTGGTGATGCTGGTGTTGGCGCTGTTCCTCAATGTTCGCATCGCCTTCTGGGTGGCGCTGGGCATTCCGGTGGCGATTCTCGGGACAATTTTTATGTTGCCCATGTTTGGCAGCTTTCTCGACAGCATCACCATGACGGCGATGGTGCTGGTGCTGGGGATTATCGTCGATGACGCCATCATCATCTCCGAGAGCATCTACCGTCAGCACGAGCGCGGCCTCTCGCCGGTGGATGCCGCCGTGGCCGGGGTGCATGACGTTTTCAAGCCGGTGCTGACCACTATCTTCACCACGTTCATCGCTTTTGCGCCGATGTTTTTCATGCCCGGCATGTTGGGTAAGTTTGTCTATGTGATTCCGCTGGTGGTGACGCTGGCGCTGGTGATCTCGCTGGTGGAGTCGACACTGGCGCTGCCGGCCCATATTGCGGCGGGAATGAAGCCCAATGGCCGCCCGTCGTGGAAGCAGCGCGTTGCCGACAAGGTGCGCCAAGGCTACGAAACGCTGCTGAACCGGCTGCTGCGCTGGCGCTATCTGTTGGTGGTGGTGTTTTTCTCGGTCCTGGCCGGGGCCATGACCTATGCGGTGAAATACATGGACTTTGTGCTCTTTCCCTCCTCCACGGCCGAGCGGTTTATGGTGCTGATCGAAACGCCGGTGGGGTCGTCGTTGCAGGCCACCTCTGACAAGGCGCGGGAGGTGGAAAAAATTGTCTCGTCGCTGGAGCGGGGGGAGCTGGCCTCGTTTGTGACCCGTATCGGCACGTTTGGCGATATCGGCTCCAGCGAGCGGGAAAATAACGCCGCTGTGTTTGTCAGTCTGACGCCCTATGCCGAGCGAGAGCGCACGGCGGATGAGATTGTCGAGACGCTGCGCCAGCAGACGGACCAGTTAACGGGCGTTGACCGCATCTTCTATGTGATCGACAGCGGCGGCCCGCCCGTGGGTCGACCGATTATGGTGCGTGTGGTGGGGGCGGACGATGCCATGCGCCGGCGTCTGGCAGACGATATCTATGCCTTTTTGCAGGCCCTTCCGGGAACCAAGGATATTGATCGCGGCGACAAGGCGGGCAAGGCGCAGGTGGAGATCAAATTCAACTACGACAAGCTGGCCCGTGTGGGCATTACGGTGGCCGATGTGGCTCGCAATGTTCGCATTGCCTATGACGGTGAGGTGGTCACCAGCGTGCGTTACGGCGATGAGGATGTGGACTTTCGCGTTATCTTTTCCGAGCAGGTGCGCAAAAGCCCGGCGTCGCTGGCGCAGCTGAGCCTGCCCAATCGCAACGGCTACCTGACGCCGCTGGGGGAGGTGGCCGATTTTGTCTCCGCCCCCGGCCCTTCCACTTTTCATCACTACAAGGGGGATCGGGCCATTACCCTCTCCGGCGATGTGGATCAGGCGGTGACGACGCCGCTGCTGGTCTCCCAGCAGTTGCTGGCCCGCTTTGATGTCGAGCACGACTACCCGGGGATGCGGCTGGAGATTGGCGGTGAAGCGGAGGAGAGCCAGCAGTCACTTAATGATCTCTTTGTGATTCTGGGGATTGCCGCGGTGGGCATCTACTTTCTGCTGATTCTGCTCTTTAACTCCATCTGGCAACCGCTGCTGGTGATGATGGCCATTCCCTTTGGCATGATTGGCGTCATTATCGGCTTCTCAGTCCACGATGAGGCGCTGGGCTTTCTCGGCATGATCGGCGTCATCGGCCTGGCGGGGGTGGTGGTGAATGACTCGCTGGTGTTGGTGGCTCACGTCAATGAGCTGCGTAAACGTCATCCAGCGCAGCCGCTGCGCCAGTTGGTGGCGCAGGGCACAGCCAATCGTCTGCGCGCGGTGGTGCTGACCACCGTCTCCACGGTCGCCGGGCTGTTGCCCCTGGCTTACGGTATTGGTGGAACGGATCCCTACATGGGGCCGATGGCGCTGGCGTTGGGGTGGGGGCTGCTGTTTGCCACGCCGCTGACACTGCTGCTTATCCCCTCGCTCTATCTGGTGGGGGAGGATGTGCGGCGGCTGTTTCGGCGTCGTTCGGTGCCGGCCTGATGGGGGTGTTCTATACACAACCGGCCGGCCCGGCTAAAATTGCCGGTTCTTTTCATCCCCACATCCAAAGAAGCAGACTTTATGCGCACATCCCAGTTCCTACTCTCTACCCTCAGAGAAACCCCGGCCGATGCCGAGGTGATCAGTCATCAGCTCATGATGCGGGCGGGCATGGTCCGCAAACTGGCCGCGGGGCTCTATACCTGGTTGCCGATGGGGTTGCGGGTGCTGCGCAAGGTGGAGGCGGTGGTGCGCGAGGAGATGAATCGTGCCGGCGCTCAGGAGGTTTTGATGCCGGCGGTGCAGCCGGCGGAGCTGTGGCAGGAGTCCGGTCGCTGGGATGAGATGGGCGGCGAGATGCTGCGCCTGAAAGATCGCCATGATCGCGATTTCTGCTTCGGGCCGACGCACGAGGAGGTGATTACCGATCTGGTGCGTCATGAGATTCGCAGCTACAAACAGCTCCCGGCGAACTTCTATCAGATTCAGACCAAGTTTCGTGACGAGCGGCGGCCCCGTTTCGGGGTGATGCGTTCGCGCGAGTTTTTGATGAAAGATGCCTATTCGTTCCACGTCGACGACGCTTCGCTGCAACAGACTTATGAACGCATGTTCGAGACCTACACGCGTATCTTCTCCCGCCTGGGGCTCGATTTTCGCGCCGTGCTGGCCGATACCGGGGCCATTGGCGGCAGTGCCTCCCACGAGTTTCATGTGCTGGCCGATTCGGGTGAGGATGATATCGCCTTCAGCACCGGCAGTGACTACGCGGCCAACGTCGAGTTGGCCGAAGCGGTGGCACCGGCGGCTGCGCGGCCGGCACCCTCGGCAGCGCGGGTGGTTGTCGAGACGCCAGGGCAGCACACCATTGATGAGGTGTGTGCCTTTTTGAAGGTGGGTGCAAGCCAGGTTGCCAAAACCCTGCTGGTACAAGGGGCGGAAGCCGGGAGTGTGGTGGCGCTGGTGCTGCGTGGTGATCACGAACTTAATGAGCTGAAGGCGGAGAAGCTGGAGCAGGTGGCCGCACCGCTGACCTTTGCCACGGCCGAGGAGGTCAACAAGGTCGCCGGCTGCGAGCCCGGCTCGGTGGGGCCGCTGGGGCTGGCGGTGCCGGTGATTGTGGATCGTAGCGCAGCGCACATGGCGGATTTCGTCTGCGGTGCCAACGAAGATGGCAAACACGTTGTCGGCGTAAACTGGGAGCGTGATCTGCCCCTGGGGCAGGTGGCCGACATCCGCAATGTGGTGGAGGGTGATGCCAGCCCGGATGGTAAAGGCACGCTGCAGATCAAACGCGGTATCGAAGTGGGGCATATCTTTCAGCTGGGACGCAAATACAGCGAAGCAATGAAGGCCAGTGTGCTGGCGGAAAGTGGCAAGGCGGTGACCATGACCATGGGCTGCTATGGCATCGGCGTGTCGCGTGTAGTGGCCGCGGCCATCGAGCAGAATCATGATGACAAGGGGATCTGCTGGCCGGCGGCGATTGCGCCGTTTCAGTTGGTGCTGGTGCCGATGAACAGGCATAAATCCCAGCGTGTCCGCGAGGCGGCCGACAGTCTCTATGACGCCCTGCTGGCGGCGGGGGTGGATGTGCTTTATGACGATCGCAAAGAGCGCCCCGGCGTTATGTTTGCGGATGCGGAGCTGATCGGCATCCCCCATCGTTTGGTATTGGGGGAGCGCGGGCTGGATGCGGGCAAGATCGAGTACAAAGGGCGGCTGGATGGTGAGAATCAGGACGTCGCGCTGGATGAGGTGGTGGCGTTTATCAAGGCGCGTTTGTCATCTTCCGATAACGCTGAGTGAATATTTCTCTGCGGGGTGGCTCTGTATCGTGAACAGGTGGGTAGTCGCTGTTTTCAGCTTGATGTTGATGGTGCAGCCGACGGTGTTGTTGGCGACATCAGAGGTGCACGATGCCCGTCTGCGGGAGTTGTTGCGCGAGGCGGTGAACAGTAGCGACAGTTTTCAGGACCGTTTTGATGCCGAGGTGTGGCTGCTGGATATGGCGCAGCGGCTGGAGAAGCGCCTGCCCGATGAGGCGGAGCGGCTGCACCTGCTCAAGCTGGTGCACTACGAGGCGACCCGGGCAGAGTTGCCCCCCGAGTTGGTGTTGGCAGTGATTGAGGTGGAGAGTAATTTTGATCGCTGGGCGCTGTCGGTTGCCGGTGCGCAGGGCCTGATGCAGGTGATGCCGTTCTGGCTCAAGGAGATCGGTCATCCCGATGACAATCTCTTCCATGTCGAGACCAATCTCCGCATGGGGTGCACTATTCTCAAATATTATTACGATATGGAGCGCGGCGACCTGACCCGCGCGCTGGGGCGCTACAATGGCAGCCTCGGCAAGTGGAAGTACCCCAATAAAGTCTTCCATGCATTGCGGGTACGCTGGTTTCGGCAGTAGTGCTCAGGCGGTACTGAAACCAGTAATGTTGCGCGGGGCAATGTCGACGCTCTCTATGTGTTCGACTTTGGCCAGCGGCGGGCCCTGCCACAGCCACGCTTCCAGTTCGTCCATCATGTCCACGTGGCCGCAGGCCAATACCTCGACGCCGCCATCATCCAGGTTGCGAGCGTGGCCGGTAATGCCCAGCGTCTGCGCGCGTTCCAGCGTCGATGCGCGGTACCACACGCCTTGCACCCTGCCCGAAATGGTGTAGCGCTTACATGTTCTCATTGTGCTGTTTTATGTTTGTATTTTTATTGAGTCATCCGTCCCGAGCGGTCCAACTTTTGCCTGTCTACAACCGTTAACCGTTCTCGTATACACTGCCACATCGTTGTGACTGTTGTCAGTATTTTAAATTGTACTAAGGGGAAAGAGCGTGAGTGAAAAATGCCGCATCGAGAAGGATAGTTTGGGTGAAGTGCAGGTACCGATTGCGGCCTGGTACGGTGCACAAACTCAGCGAGCCATCGGCAACTTTCCCATTAGTGGTCGGCGGCCCGATGTGGATTTCGTCAAGGCCCACATTAAAATCAAGCGAGCTGCCGCCGTGGCCAATAATCAGCCAGGTTGGCTGGCGGATGAGCAAGCCAACGCCATCGTCGATGCTTGCGATAAGATTCTGGCCGGTGAGTACCTGGATCAGTTCGTTGTGGATCGCTTTCAGGCGGGCGCGGGCACCAGCCACAACATGAACAGCAACGAGGTGATCGCCAATATCGCCAATGTGGCACTGGGGGGGGAGAAGGGCGTCTATGACCGGGTTAACCCCAACGACCACGTCAATATGGGGCAGTCCACCAACGATACGATTCCCACGGCCATCCGTTTGGCTGCGCTGGCAAAGCTGCCTCGGCTGGTCTCATCCATTTTGGCGATGGCAGATGAGTACGAGCGCATCGGTCATGCTGAGCAGGACACCGTTAAGAGCGGGCGGACTCATTTGCAGGATGCTGTACCTACCACTATTGGGCGTGAATTTTGTGCCTACGCCTGGACGCTGCGCCGGGCCGCCATCAATCTGGAAAACTGCCGCGACCCATTGTGCGAGATCGGCCTGGGTGGAAGCGCCGCGGGCACGGGCTTGAATACCTCGCCTGATTACAGTGAGCGGGCTGCTGAGACTCTGTCGGAGCTGTGCGGTGAAAACATTCGTCCAGCCCACGATATTGCTGCCCAAATGCAATCGATGCACGATGTCATGCGCCTCTCTTCGGCCATTCGTGATGTCACCCTGGAGCTGACCCGTATCAGTAATGACATGCGCCTGCTTGCTTCAGGACCTCGTACCGGGCTGGGTGAGATAATGCTTCCACCCGTCCAGCCTGGTTCGAGCATTATGCCGGGTAAGGTGAACCCGGTGATGTTCGAGATGCTTAACCAGGTGTGTTATCAGGTGCTGGGGCAGGATGCGGCCATTGGTTTTATGACCCAGGGCGGGCAGCTGGAACTTAATGTCATGATGCCAGCAATGGGGTCCGCACTGTTCGATGCGATGGACTGGCTGACCAATGCGGTGAATGCGGCCACAGAGAAAAACCTCAAAGGTATCAAGATTGATCGGGAGCGCTGCAAGGCTTTTCTTCATGCCAGTGTCGGCTTGGCAACGTTGCTGAATACCGAGATTGGTTATGCTGCGGCAGCGGAGGTGGCCAAAGAGTCCGAAAAGTCCGGCCGTCCGGTGCGGGATATCGTCGAGGAACGCGGCCTGATGAGTGGTGATGCGTTTGATGCAATCGTGCTTAAGGCGGCCAGGGACGGGCGTATCGAGTAGTTTGTTTTTACTTGTTTGAACAAACGAGTTGACGGTCTGTTATTAATGCGTATAATTCGCCCCTCACTCAAGGCGGGTTAGCTTGAGCGGGTTGGTTAACTCTTTGAATTATGGGAAGAATTAACCAGTCAGGTGGGCGTGTTACAGCTCACCACACCCTGATGAGGAAGTTCAGCCAGGGACCGGAAAAGCGCAGCAACAAACGCTTGACCGGGGCAAGTTGCGCTGTATAATGCGCAGCTCGCTTGGGGTCAGAGGCCTTGAGCGAAACGTCAGGCAGGACGAGTTAAACAGAGTGCTTGAC
>JALTMR010000157.1 GCA_027001525.1 Gammaproteobacteria bacterium | reverse complement strand
CCCATCGGGGGGCTTAAGGAGAAATTGCTGGCCGCCCACCGAGGAGGAATTAAAACGGTGTTAATTCCCCATGACAACGAGCGGGACTTGACTGATATTCCTGACAATATCAAAGCCCAGCTCGATATTCGGCCAGTGAAGTGGATCGATGAAGTGCTGGGTGTGGCGCTGACGCATCAGCCTGTTGCCGGGCTTGCTGATGGCGCGTGTGAACAAAAGATGGCACCAAAAAACACCGGTGTGGACAAAAAAGGCGCAGGCGTTCGTCATCATTAGCCCGTCCTATTAGCAAGTGCTTGACATCGCTTTGAACGAATTGGTATAAATCCCTCCCCCTTGCTGAAGGTGGTGAGGGTTTGTGCCTATTTGTCTCAAAAATACCTTCAATCAAGTGCGCGAAGTTACAAAGTTTTTTACTAGCTATTTAAGTTTTTCTTGTTAAAGTTATACACGGCGTGGCGCTAGCTGCTTTCGGGAGATTCTCACTTATAAAGTGTTTGCTCTTTTGGTTTTAAAGCGATAAATTGCGCGGCATATGTTTCGATGGCGAGTTGATGTTAAGAGGAGTTTTAACGAGTGAATAAAACAGAATTGGTAGAAGCAGTTGCAGACTATGCAGAGATGTCCAAGGCACAGGCTAGTCGTGCTGTCGACGGCTTCCTTGAGGCTGTTACTGAGTCGCTTCGAAAAGAAGAAGATGTTGCGCTAATTGGCTTCGGTACGTTCACTGTTCGTGAGCGTGCTGCCCGTGCCGGTCGTAACCCGCAAACAGGTGCAACCATTCAGATTGCAGCTGCTAAAATTCCTGCATTTAAGGCTGGAAAAGCCTTAAAAGATGCTGTAAAGTAGCCGCTCTTTCATCGGGTGCTTAGCTCAGTTGGGAGAGCGTCGCCCTTACAAGGCGAATGTCGGGGGTTCAAGTCCCTCAGCACCCACCAGTTTTAAAGTGTTACATGTGCGGAGTGGTAGTTCAGTTGGTTAGAATACCGGCCTGTCACGCCGGGGGTCGCGGGTTCGAGTCCCGTCCACTCCGCCAACTTATTTCAGGGCGTAACTGTTTTCAGTTAACGCCCTTTTTAATGTCTGAATTTTCTAAATCAATTAACTTTTAAAGAATACCACTATGTTGCAATTCATTAGGGATAGAGCGCAAAGCTGGATTGCCATAATTATTGTTGGCATGTTGATCTTGGCGTTAGGGGCCTTCGCCTGGGATTCCTATTTTCGCGCAGACCCTGTTGTACCTGCAGCGTTTGTAAACGGCGAAAAAATTTCTGCGGCAGAGTTTCAGCGTAGCTACCAAAGTCAACGTGCCCGGTTGCAAGAGCAGCTCGGTGGTATCGACATCAGTCAGTTTATTCCTGATGAGCAGAAGTATAAGCAGGATGTGCTTGAGCAGCTTATTAAAGAAAAGCTCATTGAGCAGTCAGCCATTGAAGCAGGCTATCAGATCAGCGATTTGGCGTTAGGCCAGAAGATTCGCCAGTTTAGGGATTTCCAGACAGACGGCCAGTTTGACTCGGAAAAATACGAGCAACTACTGCGTCAGTACTTCGGCAGTATTGGTGCTTTTGAAGACAAAATACGTCGTGACTCCATTGTGCAGCAGTATCGCCAGGCCGTGATGATGACAGCATGGCTGACACCTCAGGAAGAGAATTATCTCATCAGCAAGCAGGAACAGCAGCGCGACGTTGGTTTTGTTGATATTCCGCTGTCCAGTTTTAGTGACACCATTGAAGTTAGTGATGCGGAAGCGAAGGAGTACTACGAGCAGCATACTTCCCGCTATATGACGCCCGAGAAAGTCAGTATCGAGTACATCGAACTGGCCGTACCTGATCTGATGCAGGATGTTGAGGTGGATGAGGCTGCATTGCGCGATCTCTATGAAAGTCGGAAGATGGATTTTGTGGTGCCGGAGGAGCGTCGACTACGCCATATCCTGGTCGAGGCCGGAACAGAGGAAGCAGAGGCCGATGCACTGGCTCGTGCCGAGGCGTTACTTGCAAGTATTAAAGGCGGTAAATCGTTTGAGGCGGTGGCAAAAGAGAGTTCTGATGATTTCGGGTCTGCCACACAGGGGGGCGACCTTGGATATATGGGGCGCGATGCCATGATGGATGAAGCATTTGCCGATGCCGCTTTTGCTCTTTCAATTGGCGATATTAGTGAGCCGGTTAAATCCTCTTACGGTTATCACATCATCAAACTGGTTGATATTAAAGCCAACCAGACCAAAGCCTTTGAAGAGGTTCGAGCGCAGCTGGAAGACGATTATCGTAAGCAGCAGGCAGAAGAGCTTTTCTACGACAAGGGTGAAGAGTTGGCCAATATGGCTTTCGAAAACCCGGATAGCCTGGAGCCCGCCGCAGAAGAGACTGGATTGATTATCAAATCGACTTCTCTCTTTACGCGAGATGCCGGACCGGGTATCGCCACCGATGAAAAAGTGCGTGATATCGCCTTTTCAGACGATGTGTTGATTGCCGGCAATAATAGTGAGCCTCTGGAGTTAGGCAAAGAGCGGCTGGTGGTTCTGAGAGTAAAAGAGCACGTCGAAGTTGGTCAGCGTCCTTTTGATAGTGTGAAGGCCGCCGTCATTGAGACCGTGCGAAACGAAAAAGCCCAGCAGCTGGCAAATATGGCGGGTGATGAATTAATGGCTCAAGTCGCATCAGGGGGTGACATTGAAGCCATCGCCAAGGAAAAAGGTTGGGAGTGGAAAGCGCTGGGTGCGATTAAACGTAGCGCCGGGGTTAATGATCGGGACGTGGTCTCCTACGCGTTTAAGATGCCTCACCCCGCGGCGGATCAGGTGGAGTACAGCGGCTTTTCCAGGCAGCTGGGTGGTTACGCGGTGGTGGCCCTCTACAGTGTTAAAGACGGCGATGCAGAGAGTGTGGATGAAACACAAAAACAGAGTTTAGTGCAGAGTCGTCTACGTGCCTTGCGTATTGCAGACATCATTGCTGCGATGGATTACTTGCGTGATTCCGCCTCGGTTACCGTCTTCCCGGAAAATCTGTAGAGAGGTTCATGCAAGGGGGGGAGTGGTTTCCAGGCTCCTTGTCATTGATGTTTCTTCCATACAATAAAAAAGGCCGGTACTTTAAGTACCGGCCTTTTTTATTGTCATGTTACTGGATGAGTTTTATCTCATCTCGGTAGTCTGATCCCGCAACAACGTTCGCTGATGCTAGTCGTTTAACCCCATGCCGATAATGTTATAGCCACTGTCCACATAGGTGATTTCGCCTGTGATGCCGGCGGCAAGGTCAGAGCAGAGGAATGCCGCGGTGTTGCCCACATCTTCAATGGTGATGTTTCTGCGCAGGGGCGCGTTGTTCTCGACATGGGTCAGCATGGAGCGAAAGTCGCTGATGCCGGCGGCGGCCAGTGTTTTGATTGGGCCGGCGGAGATGCCGTTGACGCGGATGCCATCAGGCCCCAGGCTGCTGGCCATATAACGTACGTTGGCTTCCAGGCTCGCCTTGGCCAGGCCCATCACGTTGTAGTTGGGCATTGCACGTTCAGCGCCGAGATAGCTCATGGTCAGGAGCGAGCCATTGCGCCCTTCCATCATGTTACGGCCATATTTGGCCAGTGCGGCAAAGCTGTAGGAGCTGATTTCATGGGCGGTTAAAAAGCCTTCGCGGGTGACCGCGTCGAGGTAGTCACCTTCAAGCTGTTCACGTGGTGCGTAGGCAACGGAGTGGATGATGATATCAACATGGTCCCAGTAATCATCCAGGTGCTCAAACATGGTTTCGATGTTTTTATCGCTGCTGACTTCACATTCCAGCGTAATGTCTGAGTCCAGCTCTGCGGCCATCTTTTCGACCCGCCCCTGGAGCTTGTCATTCTGATAAGTAAATGCCAGCTCAGCTCCTTCACGCTTCATGGCTTGAGCGCAGCCCCAGGCAATAGATCGTTTGCTTGCCAGGCCAACGATTAACGCTTTCTTTCCTTCCAAAAATGCCATAATTCACCTGTGTTCGATTGGTTGTGAGTGGGTTGGTCAGCAAAAAACTGTCGCTATTTTAGCAGTTCCTGGCCCTGGACAAGTACCCAAAAAAACAGCGCCTGTATAAAAACGCCATCGGGGTATTTTAACTGCCATTTTAGCGCCGTTTTCCGTAATCTGGCCGGGGCGGTAATAGTCGGTTACTTCTTCCGTTTTTTTTGATAACTTATTGAGCCGTTGCGACAGGTGAATCGCAAGTGTCCCCCTTGGGCGTAGGAATGAGCAGAACAAACGGATTGATCAAAATAGCATTTGTATGCAGCTTGGCCTTTTGGCTGGCAGGGTGCGGTGATGAACCGTTGAACAATCCCTATCCGCAGAAAGATTCCAGTAAGAATATTCTCTACTCCTCATTTTCCGAGCGGCCCAAACATCTCGATCCCGCTCGGTCATACAGCGGTAGCGAGTATCAGTTCATTGCCCAAATCTACGAGCCACCACTGCAGTACCACTACCTGAAGCGCCCGTATACCCTGGTGCCTCTGACCGCAACCGAGGTGCCGGAGGCGGCCTATTTCGATGCGCAAGGCAACCGCCTGGCTGACGATGCCGCTGCCGATGAGGTGGCGTACTCCATCTACGATATTCAGATTCAGCCGGGTATTCAGTTTCAGCCGCACCCCGCCTTTGCCAAAGATCCGCAAAGCGGTTATCTCTATCACCAGCTTTCATCCGCAGATCTGGAACGTGTGCACAAGCTGGCTGACTTTCCCGTCACTGGCACGCGGGAGCTTGTGGCTGCCGATTACGTCTATCAGATCAAACGCCTGGCCCACCCCAAGCTCTATTCCCCCATCCTTGGGGTGATGAGCGACTACATTGTGGGTCTGCGTGACTACAGTCAGACGCTTAGAACCACTTATGAGGCGTTGAAAGAGGCTGAAGGTGACCGGGCCTTTCTCGATCTAACCCAATATCCTTTAGCGGGTGTGCAGGTGGTCGATCGTTACACCTATCGCATCAAGGTCAAGGGCAAGTATCCGCAGCTGCTCTACTGGCTGGCCATGCCCTTTTTTGCCCCCATGCCGCCCGAGGCCGATCTGTTCTATTCGCAGCCGGGCATGGCGGAGCGTAACATTACGCTGGACTGGTACCCGATAGGCACCGGGCCCTACATGTTGTCAGTGAATAATCCCAATTTACGAATGGTGCTGGATCGCAATCCCAATTTTCACGGCGAAACCTATCCCACCGAAGGCGAGGCGGGGGATGAGGCCGCCGGGCTGCTGGCGGATGCGGGCAAGCCGCTGCCGTTTGTCGACAGGGTGGTTTATAACCTGGAAAAAGAGACGATTCCCTACTGGAACAAGTTTTTGCAGGGTTACTACGATGTCTCCGCGATCAGCTCCGACAGCTTCGATCAGGCGGTGCGTGTGGGGGATGGCGGTGAGGTGGGGTTGACCGAGGAGATGGCGGCCAAGGGGATCAGACTCTCCACCTCGGTGGCCACATCGAGTTTTTACCTCGGCATCAATATGCTTGACCCGGTGGTGGGCGGGTATTCCGAAGCGGCCCGCAATCTGCGTCGTGCCCTCTCTATCGTGATCGACTACGAGGAGTTTATCTCCATCTTTCGCAACGGGCGGGGCATCAGCGCCCAGGGGCCATTGCCACCGGGTATTTTCGGTTACAGGGAGGGCCAGGCGGGTGTGAATCCCTATGTTTTCGATTGGGTGGATGGCCGCGCCAAACGCAAGGATATTGCCGAGGCCAAACGCCTCCTGGCGGCGGCGGGCTACCCCAACGGGGTCAGTCAAACGACAGGCAAACCCCTGGTGCTCTATTTTGATGTGGTGGGATCCGGCCCCGACAGCAAATCGATGCTGGAGTGGTTTCGCAAGCAGTTGAAGAAGCTCGACTTGCAGTTACAGATCAGAGACACCGACTACAACCGCTTTCAGGAAAAGATGCGCAAAGGCAATGCCCAGCTTTTTATGTGGGGCTGGAATGCCGATTATCCTGACCCGGAGAATTTTCTCTTCCTGCTTTATGGCCCCAATGGCAAGTCAAAATACAGTGGCGAGAATGCAGCCAATTATGCCAGCCCCGAGTTCGATCGATTGTTCGAAAAGATGAAGAACATGGATAACTCGGCGGAGCGTCAGGCCATCATCGATCAGATGGTGGATGTGGTGCGCCGCGATGCGCCCTGGTTGTGGGGAATGCATCCAAAGCAGTTTGCTCTTTTCCACAGCTGGTATCACAACGCCAAGCCTAACTTGATGGCCAATAACTCGCTCAAGTATCGGCGCATCGATCCCGAGCTGCGGGCTCAGAAACGCGAGGAGTGGAACCAGCCACTGTTCTGGCCGCTGTGGGTTATGGCTGCACTGTTTGTGCTGGGCACCTTGCCGGCGGTGATCACCTACATTCGCAAAGAGCATCGGCCGCAGCATCCGGCCAGCCTGAAAAAAGGTGGGGTCTGATCCGTTATGTTTGCCTATATTGTTCGCCGAATTTTGTACGCTATCCCGATCCTGATCGGCGTGAACCTCATTACCTTTTTTCTCTTTTTCGTTGTTAACAGCCCGGATGACATGGCGCGGATGCACCTGGGCAGCAAACACCTTACCGCGGAGGCTATCGAAAAGTGGAAAGGCGAGCACGGCTACGATAAACCGCTGCTGCTTAACACGGCAGCGGACGGAAGCGAGGTGCTGACAAATACCATCTTTTTCGAAAAATCGGTCAAGCTCTTTGCCTTCCAGTTTGGCAGCTCCGACAGCGGTCGGGACATCGGCTACGACATCAGTCAGCGCATGTGGCCCAGTCTGGCCATCGCTCTGCC
>JALTMR010000156.1 GCA_027001525.1 Gammaproteobacteria bacterium | reverse complement strand
GCTCACGGCACGTTTGGCCGTGATGCCTGCTGAGTCTCTATTTGTCTTCTTTTTCAGCCGCTTTGGTGATTTTCTCCAGCGCCTTGTCATCCAGCTTCGGAATCACAGGCAGCGCTTTTTCATCTTCCACCAGGGGCTTGAGCTGCTCTTGCAGTGTTTCGCAAACCTTGTGCAGCTCGCGGTATTGCTCAACCTGCTTGGCGCTCTCTTCCAGCACGGCTTTCATCTCGGAAACGCGTTTATCAAGGGCCCGCTTCTCTTTGCGCAAGGCACTCGCTTCGCCCGTGACCACTTTACGTGAAGCCGCCTCTTCGTCTTTCTGCTTTTTGAGCGTTTTCAGCTTTTTAATGACGTTTTCCGGCGTATCCGCCAGGGCTTTGTTAATCGCCTTCAACGCTTTATCTTTTTCAACCAGCTGCGCTTTAACCTTCTTCATTTCGCTGAAGTGGGCTGCGCGCTCGGCGGCCATCTGCTGCTCGTAGTTTTGCAGAGTCTCTTCCGCCGCCTTTTTGGCCGCTTCAGAGATAGAGACTGCCTTTTCACTGGCCGCCATCTTCTTTTCCATGACCGCGATGGCTACTTTGGCATGCTCTTGCGCTTCACTGATGTCGGCTTCGGCTTCAATCGCCTTCTTGATCGCCGCGTCCATTTTCTCTTTCAGTGCTTCAGCGCTACAGTCCGGGTCCAGGCCCAAAGCATCACTTGCCGTTCTCATCAATATCTGCTTGCTAATAGCAAGGTCTTTCCAAACTTTTAACTGGAGTTCAAAATCAGCTTGATCCACATACTTCTCCGTAAATGGGGGGTATTCTTAAAGGGGGCGTATTGTATATCAAAAATTGCCGGCTTGGCCGAATTCTCTTGCGAAAATCGAAAAAAAGGGGTAAAAAAATCCGATCCCACCGGCTAACAGGCCCAAACGGCGCGCCGGCGCCATCAGTACTCTCCCCTATCTGCTCGTCCCCGAATCGTGACGCCTGCAACGCCCTTACAAATCAATAGGTTATCTGACCATGACTGTTTCACTGTTGCCGAACGACAACGATTTTACTTTTCCACATGGCAAAAATGGCTATCTAACCAACTGATATCCATAGAAAATACCCCGTGGCACGAACCATGCTTAATTACCTGAAAAATCGGTTATTTTTTCCGTTTCCAGTTTTGTACCTTTATATAAGTAATGAACAGAGTTCACACCATGAAAACTCGCCGCCGCCTCAAGCTCAACCATGCACTGCTGATGCTGGCCTGCCTGACACTCGCCGCCTGCGCGGACACCAAGCAGCCCAGCTTTGCCAGCCCCATGAGCATGAACAGCGCTGCACCGCTGGGTAACGCCCAGGGGCAGCAGCCGGCCACCATCCGCGGCAGCATTGTGGATGGCCCTGTCGACAACCGGGTGATCACCATCACCACCCGTCGCGGCGAGGTCAAGAAGAGCATCACGGAAAATGGTGAGGGCTCGTTTGCGCTGGCGACCATTTTTGCCAAGGACGACTTTCCGCTCATCTATCGCGCCAGGGACGAAGCACAGCTGCTGGTGATTGGTGACCCGGGCTTTACCTTGCTGTCGACCTCCCCCCGCCCCGCTCTGGGGCAGCGGGTCAGCATCAACGCCTACTCCACTCTGATCACTAAAACGGCGATGAAGCTACCCGGCGGCATCGACCCCACCACCATTGAAAAGGCGACAACCAGCGTTACATCACAACTGAATTTCGGTTTGTACGGTGAATTCAAGGACAACCCCACCAGCACCCTCACCACGGAAGCCAACATCCACATCATCACCAAAGCCAACGAGGCGCTGAGTGAGATGATCAGACGAACCAGCCGCCAGCTCAACATGAGTGGCCGCCACATGACGCCGGACGATGTAATCGACGCCCTGGCCGCTGATCTGGTCGATGGTCAGCTCAACGGGGTTGGCGCTGTCGGCACCCATCCGAGAATTTCAGCCGTGGCCAACTTTATTGCCGGTCAGGTAGCACTGGAGGCCATCACCAACGAGCTGCGGGTCAGAAACATCGATGCCACGCCCTCGCTCGACTACATCATCGCCAGCGCCTACCCGCAGAGCCAGAATCGCACCCGCAATGTCCACCTGACCGATGCCCTGATCCACCAGGCGATGGTCGCCATCGAAATCGCCAACCGCATCTCACCCAATCCGCAGCTGAGCAAAACGGCAGCTGCGCTGCAGCAGCTCACATCATTCATGCGCCCGGACCGGGCAAAAAAAATACTCCCGGGCAATGTGCGGGAGAAACTGGGCGAGATCAGCCGCCGCATTGTCATGAGCGACAGCACCACCGTCAAACGGCTCAACGCCTTTATCAGCAGTTAACCTGCTAATTTCACCAGACTGCAGCACCGCTGGCCTTCGCGCCAGCCACCCATCAGAGCAACAACCATCAGTGCCTTTAACTTCAATTGCGTCCCCCCGCCCCGCCCTTATTTCTGCCTGAATCCGTAACGCTCGCTATACATCGGCGGCACTATAGATAGTAAACTGCACGCCCCTTCAACTTATTGAGAGATATCAACGTGGATGTCATTTTCATTTTCGCCGAGCTTGGATTTCTCATCGTCATAGCCGCCGTGGTGATCTGGGCCATCAAGCCCTTTAAAAAGCCCGGCGACGAGAAGCAAGACAAGAAGTAACCATGGCCCGGCTGCAGCAACAGTATGTGAATCCGGGGTTCTACGGCATCGGCATCCACAACCTCGTACACGACGCCAACATCGGCACCTTGTGGCGTTCAGGCTACATCCTCGGCGCGGCCTTTATCTTTACCGTTGGCCGCCCCTACCGGCAGCAGCGCGGGGATGTGACCCACGCTTGGTCAAAGATCCCGCTCTACCACTATGACGATATCGATGACCTGAAAAAACACCTTCCCCACGCCACGCGCCTGATCGGGGTGGAGATGAGTGAAAAGGCCTGCGCCATCGAACACTACAACCACCCCGACCGGGCCATCTACCTGCTGGGCAACGAAAAGAGCGGCCTGCCCCGGCCCGTCACCGATGCCTGTCACGAACTCATTCAACTGCCAGGGGAGTTCAGCCTGAACGTCTCGGTGGCGGGCAGCCTTGTGCTCTACGACCGTGTGGCCAAAACAGGGCGGGCACTACCGCAACGCGCCGACCTTCGACCAAAGACAACATAAGACCCACACCATGAAACTGATTCTCCAATTGCTGCTTGTCTCCCTTGTCTGCCAACTCACCCCCGCCTACGCCCAGACGCAATTTGAAAAAGACCTTGAGGCGATGCGTACCATCTACCTCAACGCCACCGACGGTGAAAAGCGCGCCGTCCGCAAGGCCATTCGCGCCACCACCAAGCTGGAACACAAATACCGCAACCGCCCCCTGGCACTGGCCTACAAAGGCGGCGCACTGGCGTTGCGGGGCATCAACATCAGCAAGCGCCCCCTGGATCGCATGCGGGAAACCGAAGAGGGGCTCAACCTGCTCGATCGGGCGCTGCGCAAACTGTCTCGCAACCGGGGGCCGGAAATTGAGCACATCGAGACGCGACTGGTCTCCGCCTATGTCTTTATCAATCTTCCCGATAGCGTTTTTCACCGCCTCAAGGAGGGCAGCCATCTGGTCCGCCAACTGCTGGATCACCCCCGCTTCAGTGAACTCCCCCAGGGGCTGCAAGCGGCGATTTACTTTGCCGCTGCCACCTCCGCAGAGAAGTTCAACAACACCCAGCAATTCAGACACTATCTCAAGCTGACCACAGAGACAGACCCCGATGGCCTCAACGGAAAAGAGGCCGCTGCACTTCTGAAGAAGATGGAGGAGTGACCCGTGAGCCGCGCGACACTGCACGCCATCGCCAGGCATTACGGCAGCGGCAGACAGCAGATAACGGCGCTGGATTCAGTCTCGTTCGAACTGGCGAGCGGGGAGTTTCTCGCCGTTGTCGGCCCCTCTGGCAGCGGCAAGAGCAGCCTGCTCAACATCTGCGGCCTGATCGACAGCCCCAGCAGCGGCCGCTACCAGCTGGATGATGTCGCCGTCGACCGGCTCAACCCGCAGCAACGCTGCACCTATCGTCGTCGCCACATCGGCTTTGTCTTCCAGCGCCATCAACTGATTCCGGCCATGACGGTCTTTGAAAATATCGCCTACCCGCTCTACCTCAACGGCATGGCCACAGCGCAGATCAGAGCCGAAGTGAATGCCCTGCTGGAAAAAATCGGGCTGACCCAGCGCCACCGCCACCTGCCCCGGCAGCTCTCCGGCGGTGAGCGCCAGCGTGTCGGCATCGCCCGCGCCCTGATCAAAAAACCGAAGCTGGTGATTGCCGATGAGCCCAGCGCCAGCCTGGACCACCAACACGCATACGCCAGCCTGCAATTGATGCGGGAGCTGAATCGCGAACACGGTGCCAGCTTTCTCATCGCCAGCCACGACGCCTTTGTCATCGAACAGTGCGACCGCAAGATTTCACTTTTTGACGGCCGCCGGGTGGATTCCGATGCATAGCCTTCTCATCGCCCTGCGCAATATCGCCCGCAACGCTGGCCGCGTCTTCAGCACAGTGTTGATTATTGCCGTTGGCCTCACGGCGCTGCTGCTGGGCGGCGGTTTCATGCTCTCCACCTACGACTCGCTGCAAGAGATCGCCATGCGCCAGCAAGGGCACGTCATCGTCATCGCCGCCGGTGCCCACCCCGCCGCCGGCGGCAGCCACCAGCAACTGACGCTGAGCCACTGGCAAGCGCTGCGCGAACAGCTTCAGAATGATCCGCAAGTGCTGCGCAGCCTGCCCCGCGCCAGCTTCGAAGGGCTCATCAGCCACGGCGACAACAGTGCCGCCTTTTTCGGCACCGGCGTCGACCCGCAAGTGGAGTTCAAGGTCCACGGCCCCTTTTTACGCACCACCGGCGTGCTCGACCCGTGGCTGGGGGAAGATGATATTCCCGATGTGGTGATGGGCACCCGGCTGGCCGAAACGCTGGCCGCCCAGGCCGGTGATCTGCTCACCCTTCAGACCCTGGGCAAGGGGGG
Organism: Gammaproteobacteria bacterium; assembly: GCA_027001525.1. GTDB lineage: Bacteria > Pseudomonadota > Gammaproteobacteria > Tenderiales > Tenderiaceae > JALTMR01. The sequence goes on along the minus strand of JALTMR010000156.1, from coordinate 1,788 downwards.
GCAAAGAGGCGAAGTCGTCGTCCAGCTCGCCGGCCTCTATCACACCGGCAACCCCCAGGTTGATAACCACACGCTGATGGTCAACCTCTCCACCGTCGCCACCCTGTTTGGCAGCGACAACATCAGCCAGCTGGCCATCTACCTGGAGCAGCCCGATCAGGCGCTGGCCTTTAAACAGCAGCTTCAGCCGCAGCTAACCGATGCGCTGGTGCAGAGCTGGCATCAGCGGGCGGAGCTGTATAACAAGGTCAAGTCGCAGTACGACCGCATCTTCGGTGTCATGGGAATCATTATCCTGGTGGTGGTTTTTCTCGCCATCTCCAACACCATCTCCCTGGCCATCCACCAGCGCCGTGAAGAGATCGCCACTCTCAGCGCTCTGGGCACCCCGCCGTGGCGCATCATCGCCAACTTCGCCCTCGAAGCCTGTCTGATCGGCATCCTCGCCACCAGCCTGGGCATGGCGCTCGCCTACGGCGCCACCCACGCCATCAACCTCGCCCACCTGATGATGCCTGCCCCACCAGGGCGCACCGAGGGCTACCCCATCTATGTCTACCTCTCCTGGCCCCACTACCTGGCCACCAGCGCGGTGTTGATTGCCATCGTTGTGCTGGCCTCTTTGGTGGCCTCATACCAGGCCGTCAAAGTGAAAATGACCGAAGCGCTGTCTTGACAAGCGCGACACGCCCCACCTACTCTGTGGCCCATGAACCCGGCAAACAATCCCATTTATTCAACTCCCCGACGGTGGCTATGGCGACGCCAATACGCCCGTAGCTGCCCGTTATAAAAAATCAATCAAACAACGTACTCGCAGCCACGGATTCTTACGTGACTGCATCCGGCCAACGCTTTTCGCACTCCAACAAGAATTCGTGCCTGCTCCCAGGAGCAAGTAGTGAAGACACAAACAATCACCGCCAACAGAAGCGATAACAGAGCCGCGAGACGACCACTGGCCGGCCTGATACTGGTTCTCTTTGCCGCCTTCAGCTTTTCAGCCAAGGCGGTCATTATCAAAGTGGCCTATGGCTACGGCACCCAGGTCACGCCCATTGTTTTGATGGCGTTGCGAATGGCTATGGCACTGCCCTTTTTCATCGTCGCCATCTACATTATCGAGCGCCGCAACGACCACGCGCCCCTCAGCGCCGGGGACAAACGCCGCCTCGTTGGCCTTGGTGTGATCGGTTTCTATCTGGCCGCCTATTTCGACTTTCTGGGCCTGAACTACATCAGCGCCAGCCTGGAGCGATTGATCCTGCTGCTCTACCCCACGTTTGTGGTGCTGCTCTCCGCCTTTTTTCTGCGCCGGGCCATCACGGCCAGAGAAGCGGTTTCGCTCATCATCAGCTACGTGGGCATCGTTATCGTTTTCTACGAAGAGCTCACTATTGCCGGTCAGAACACCCTGCTGGGCTCGGCTTTTATCCTCGCCAGCGCCGCGGCGTTTGCCATCTATCTCTTCGGTAGCGGCGAGATGGTCAAACGTCTGGGAGCGATGCGATTCACCGCCTACGCCATGACCATTGCCTGCCTCGCCACCCTGATCCATTTCGGCATTCAGTACGACGATGCCGTTACGCAGCTACCCACCGAGGTCTATGGCCTGGCCCTTTTGATGGCCGTGCTCTCCACCGTCATTCCCACCTTTCTGATGAACGCCGGCATTCATCATTTGGGGGCCAGCCATGCGGCCATCATCAGCGCACTGGGGCCGGTAATGACCATCTTTCTCGCCTATTTGATACTGAACGAACAGCTCACCACCGTTCAGTGCCTGGG
>JALTMR010000155.1 GCA_027001525.1 Gammaproteobacteria bacterium | reverse complement strand
ATCGAAAGCAGCGCCAGCAACGACCACCCCAGGGGGCCGCCCCCGCCCGCGCCGCCATCATTGCGTTGGCCAGAGATTTCGTCGGCGTCTGTGTTGAAGTCGCTGGGATAGGGTGGAGGCGTTTCTGCTGGCTCGGTGATCAGCGTTGTAAAAACACCCCCCAGAAACCGAATGGTGCCGTTGGCAACGCCATCACTGTCGTTGACGCCGCCGTCTCTCAGCGTGATTTGCAAACACTCATGTCCGGTTGTCAAACCGGCGCTATAGCCGTAGCGGGGGCAGTAGTCATACTTGCCGCCGGCAGGGGTCACCCGCGAGGCTGTGGCGTAGCTGTCGGTCGCGGTGGTGGTAAACGCGGTCCAGCTCCCCTGTTTGAACATCTCCACCGTGAGTGTCCCGCCGGGTGGCAGGGGCGCGGTTTGCGGGATGTTGAGGGTGACGGATTGCCCGGCGGTGGGTAGCTGGCTGATCTCTACATCGACCACGTAACCATCGGCGCTACCGATGTTGCTCGGGTAGCTCTGGCCCAATAGCACGAGGGCTTCATCAATGGGGATGCGGGCCTGGTTGAAGCCACTGACAAAGGCCGTCGGGCCGAGACTCAATTTCACCCCGGGGTCAGCCGTGAGCAGGAGCGGATAGGCGACGGTGTTGCTCGCCAGTGTGTCGATGGACCAATTGACCTTGAAATTGTCGGACTGGAAGCTGTCACTGCGGCTGAGCCCCTCGTCAAAGGTCTTGTTTGGCCACGCCTGCAGCCACTCGGCGTTGTCAACCGCATCCACATCGTTGCTGATGCCGTCATTGTCGGCATCACCTGCACCCTCTGCGGCATCGTTGAGGCCGTCGTCGTCCGTATCCGTTGCGCTGCTCAAGTTGCTGGGAATGGTGCTGTTGATGCTGAAGGTGATATCAACCCGGCTGCTGTCCAGGCCATCGCCAACGGTCAGTCCCAGTGTGTAGATGCCATCGGCAAGGGTGGCCGGATCGAAGCTGAAGTTGGGCCCGTTGGTGCCGGTCAGGGGTTGCAGTTCAGCGTAGGGGTTATCCCACAGGTAGGTCATGGGGCTGCTGCGGGGGGTGGTGTCCGTTACGCTGCTGCTGATGGTGGCGGTGCCTTCATTTTTGATGATGGCGTGGGTAATTTGTCCGCCCTGGGAGAGCGCCAGACTGGCAACCGGAGGACGATTATTGTCATCCCTGTTATCGAGAATGGTCAGTGTGTGCCGGGTCTTGGCGCCTGCCACCACCCGCGTGGTGTCCAGCCCCGCTTCGACCAGATCGAGGGTGACAACAACAGGCGCCGCAGCCGTCTTCTCCCCTACGACCAACTCAATACTGCCGACCCGTTCACCTTCGTTGATGACAATGGTGCTGTCGGAGGGGGTGATGTTGACGCTGTCGCTCAGGGTCAACGGCACGCTAACCGCCTTGCCGCTGATGGCCGGGCCACTGAGGTAGGCGCTGACGGTGACGGTGGTGTTGTCGACAACGATCTGATCGATGGCCAGGTTGACCTGGGGCAGGACGTCAAAGGTCTGAGTCCCTACGGCGGAGTTGTATCCAAGGTCCGTCACCT
>JALTMR010000154.1 GCA_027001525.1 Gammaproteobacteria bacterium | reverse complement strand
CTTTGAAAGGTCAGGCAACGGGCGCTGGTTGGCGGATCTCTACGCTCTGGCTCGTCAACGATTGCAACGGCTGGGTGTGGAGCATATCTACGGTGGCCACTGGTGCACCTTTCGGGAGAGTGAGCTATTTTTCTCCTACCGTCGAGATGGTGCGACAGGGCGAATGGCGACGTTGATCTGGATGGAGTCCTCATAACCAAACCGTCAGGGCACGTCTATTGATGCGGGGCCACGGGCCTTGAGCTTTAGCCCTGTTATGAGCTGTGAGTTGCCCCCACCGGGACGAATCTGGTTTCTCAAAGATGAACAGTAAGTAAAAGGGGTCGGTATGGATAAGTGGTACATGCTCACGCTGGTGGGAAAAGATAGATCCGGCATTGTCTCTCACGTCACCGCCGCACTTTACGATGCGGGTTGTGACTTGGGTGAGTCGTCCATGCTGCGTCTCGGTGACAGCTTCACGATCATGATGATGGTGAAATTCCGGGGCAGCAGCCAGGCCGTACGGCAGATTGTGGCCCCGGTTGCGGAGTCGATGGGGTTGCATCTGCATGTGGATAAAATCGAAGGTAAGTTGCACCACCACATCGAGCCTGATGTCCATATTGTGGTCTACGGTGCTGATCGACCCGGCATTGTTGCTCGTGTAACAGGGGCGCTGGCTGAGGCAGGTCTGAATATCGTCAATCTGGACAGCAACGTAGGGGGTTCGTCCGAACAACCCATCTACATCATGCACATCGATGGTGTGGCGGGGGAAGGGATTCCGGCGTTGAGGTCGGTATTGGATATATTGGCGAAAGAGGGCGTTGACGTGCAGTTACGCCCCATCGACACAATGATCGGATAACGGCATGGCTCGTCTGGAAGTATTGAAATACCCTGATCCCCGCCTCAAGGAGGTCTCAGAGCCAGTAGATGCGTTTGATGATGAGCTGCGTCACTTTATCAGCGACCTGGAAGAGACGATGCGAGCGGGCCCGGGGGGGGTTGGTATTGCCGCTTCTCAAGTCGGGCATTTGCAACGCGTCGCCATTGTGGACGTCTCCTCCAAACCGAAGATCGCGCACCATGGACGATTGGTTCTCATCAATCCCGAAATCTTGAAATGGGAAGGATTTGCCAAGGGAAGAGAGGGGTGCATGTCAGTGCCCGACTATACGGGCAATGTCATTCGAGCTAAAAAAATCACTCTGGAATTCTTCAATGAATTCGGCGAAAAACGTGAAATAGAGACCAGCGGATTTGAGGCTGTTGCTATTCAGCACGAGTTGGATCACCTGGAGGGCATGCTGTTTCTGGATCGCCTGGTCAGTCGGCGCAATGACTTGTTTCAGCGCAAGGTGTATTCGTAGCAGGGCAGCTGTTGCCACCGTCGGGAATTAAAAAAGCCCGCCCCGGCTTTACTGCCAGGGCGGTTTTTCATGTCGCAGCTGTACTGCCCCGCGTTAAGCCTCGGAGCTTTGCGGTTTGGCCTCAGCCTTTTCCCCTTCGCGCTTTGATTGCTGTTCCAGGGCCTGACGTTCTCCCACTGTTGCCCAAATGCGTTTCTTCAGCAGATAGTAGAGAATGGTCAGCAGG
>JALTMR010000153.1 GCA_027001525.1 Gammaproteobacteria bacterium | reverse complement strand
AATCGCTACAGCACGTTGTCTGATGAGGAGAAAGTGCAGTTTCATGAGTTGCTGGAGCTGGGAGATCAGCAGCTGTTGGGGTACCTGCTAAAAAAAGAAGAACCGGAAAACGGTCAGTGGGCCAATGTCATCTCAAAAATTCGCGATTCCGTTTAGAGTTCACCTGAAACGATCCTTTGTTCTGTCGGCGTTACTGCTTTTCTTGTATGGCGGTGCCACGATTTGCGTACTGTTGCTTGCCTGGCCGTGGTGGCTGAAGTTGGGCGCGGGCGTGATGCTGGCCTTTAGTCTGGTTAATGTGTTGAAGCGCCATATTTTGCTGAGCGGCCACGGGGCCGTGGTCTCGCTATGCTGCGACGATGGGGAGCGGTGGCGGCTGCAATCTGCCTCCGGTGAGTGGAGCGAGGCGGCGCTGGTGTCCGGCACTTCGATGCAGCCCTGGTTGGTGGTGCTGAATTTTCGTATCGAAGGTCGGCGTCGACTGTTGCCGGTGGTGGTGATGTCAGACAGTACCGACAGCACCACCTTCAGGCGTCTCAATGTCAGATTGCGGCGGGCTGCACCGGTGCCGGTGTGACTCGGTTGGGGCTGGTGCCGGTTTTGAGTTTCAGATTTGCCGGGTGCAGTATGGTGGGGCCGGGTTGTGCCAGGTCGTTTTGATCCGGGTAGTCCAGTGTGTGGTGCAGGCCACGACTCTCTTTCCTCGACAGGGCAGAACGAACGATGAGTTCGGCCACCAGGATCAGGTTGCGCAGCTCCAGCAGATCGTTGCTGATCAGAAAATTTGAGTAGTGTTCATCTACCTCACTGGCCAGAAGCTGTATTCTTCGTAGCGCACGCTGCAGGCGGCGATCCGTACGAACGATGCCGACATAATCCCACATGACACGTCGTAACTCGTCCCAGTCGTGGGCCACAACAATCTCCTCTTCGGCCTGTTTTACGAGGCTTTCATCCCAGGATGGCAGTTGTGGGAATGTCGCGTCTGCGGGGTGTTGTTGCAGTGCGCCGGATATCTCTTCGGCGGCTGACTTTGCGAATACCAGGCACTCCAGCAGTGAGTTGCTGGCCATGCGGTTAGCGCCGTGGAGGCCCGTGTAGGCCGTCTCGCCAATGGCGTACAGGTTGGTGACATCTGTTTTGCCCTTCAGGTCGGTAACGACGCCACCGCAGGTGTAGTGAGCCGCGGGCACGACAGGGATGGGGCTGGTGGTGATGTCGATACCCAGCTCAAGGCAGGTGCCGTAGACCGTCGGGAAATGCTTTTTGATGAATTTCGCCGGTTTGTGGCTAATGTCGAGATAGAGGCAGTCTGCCCCCAGGCGCTTCATCTCATGGTCGATGGCACGCGCGACGACATCGCGTGGTGCCAGTTCGCCTGCCGGATGAAAGTTGTGCGCGAAGGGGGTGCCGTCGGGTAGTAGCAAGCGTCCCCCCTCTCCCCGGATCGCCTCAGTGATGAGGAATGATTTTGCCTGTGGGTGATAGAGGCAGGTGGGGTGAAACTGGATGAACTCCATATTGGCCACGCGGCACCCGGCACGCCAGGCCATGGCAATGCCATCGCCAGTCGAGACGTCCGGG
>JALTMR010000152.1:393-6844 GCA_027001525.1 Gammaproteobacteria bacterium | reverse complement strand
GTTGGTACACAAACGTAGCGGACGCAGGGCGGTCCGGGCAAAAGGAATCAGCTGTCGCGTAAGTGAGTCTCTTTTTGGCATGGATGCCAAAAAGGGGTAACGAAGTAGCGACACTATCGTATTTTTCGATCTTTTTCCTTCCGGCGGTGCCGCAGTGTGTTGCTCACAGAGGCGTTGGTCACAAATTGACAGGGATTCTGCTCGGGGGAGTGTTTCGGCAGGTTTCCCCAACAGCGCAGTAGATTATTCCTAAATTCCACAGGCTCCCAACGTATTGATAGAGAGGTTGTTTTGGCTCGGCGTCGTCAACGTGGCCGTGATGTGCACGGTATTTTGCTATTGGATAAGCCCGCAGGCATTACCTCCAATGCGGCATTGCAGAAAGTTAAACGCCTGTTTAATGCGAATAAGGCGGGCCATACTGGCAGTCTGGATCCACTGGCGACTGGTGTGTTGCCCATCTGCCTGGGGGAGGCGACCAAGCTGTCGGCCTATTTGCTGGATGCAGATAAGCGCTACCAGGTGCTTATTCAGCTGGGCGCAAAGACAACCACGGGCGATGCTGAAGGCGAGGTGCTTGAAGAGCGTGCGGTGCCGGCCTTTGATGAGGCCGGGCTGGAGTCGATCCTGGCGCGCTTTCGCGGTGATATCGAGCAGACCCCGCCCATGTATTCCGCTCTGAAGCGAGATGGCCAGCCACTGTATAAGCTGGCGCGCCAGGGGATCGAGGTGGAACGGGAGGCGCGGGCGGTGTCTATCTACGAGCTTGTCCTGCTTTCCTTTACACCAGCAACGATGACGCTGGACGTGCGTTGCTCCAAGGGGACCTATATTCGCTCCCTGGCAGAGGATATTGGTGAAGTATTGGGTTGCGGCGGGCATGTGGTGGCGCTGCGTCGTAGCGTGGCCGCCTCTTATGGCTTGGGGCAGAGCTGTACATTACCTCAATTGGAGGCCGCTGCCGCTGAGAGTATGGCTGCTCTTGATGCCCTGTTGCTGCCCATGAGCAGCGCCGTGGCTGATTGGCCTCGCGTCTCTCTTACGGCAGATATGGCTTTTTATATTCAGCGCGGTCAGGCGGTGCAGGTGTCAAAAGCGCCTTTGGACGGTGTTGTGGCGCTATACGCGGGTGAAGCGGACTTTATTGGTATCGGTCACATTCTGGATGATGGGCGCGTGGCTCCGAAAAGGTTGTTTGTTTGTAAAAAACCGAAATAAGCCGCTTGTTGAAGGGAAACCCGCTTGTCAGAGGTGGTGGCTGCGCTGTAGAATACGCCGCTTATTGCGGTCTACGAGTTTTATCGATTATTTTTATTTGGAGTTGTTATGTCACTAAATGCTGAGCAAACGAAGAAAGTCGTAGACGATTTTCAGCGTTCTGAAGGCGATACCGGTTCTCCGGAAGTTCAAGTTGCGTTGTTAAGCACTCGTATTGAACAACTGTCTGAGCATTTCAAAAAGCACATCCATGATCACCACTCCCGCCAGGGTTTGCTGAGAATGGTAAGCCAGCGTAGAAAATTGCTCGACTACATCAAGAAAAAGGATGTTAACCGCTATCGTGAGTTGATTTCACGTCTCGGTCTGCGTCGCTAAGAGTCCACAGTATGGGTTCTTCAGTAGGCTGTCAGGAGTAGATTCCCGACGGCCTATTATCGTTTTTGGGATATGCATTTTGTTGGGGCGCAATGGGGCGTCCGTCGCGTTAGGTTGAAAATTTAAGGATTGTTAATGGCAGCCATTAAAAAGGTGTTTCAGTACGGGGATCACACAGTCACCCTGGAGACTGGGGAAATTGCTCGCCAGGCGGGTGGTGCAGTACTTTGTAGTATTGGCGATACGTCAGTATTGGTGACCTGTGTTGCCGTTAAAGAAGAGGTGCCAGGGCGTGACTTTTTTCCGCTTACGGTGAACTACCAGGAGCGCACCTACTCGGCCGGTAAAATTCCCGGCGGATTCTTTAAGCGTGAAGGTCGCCCTACTGAAAAAGAGACGCTGACCTCCCGTCTGATCGATCGTCCTTTACGTCCATTGTTTCCCAAAGGTTTCACTAACGAAGTGCAGGTGATCGCGACGGTGATGTCTCTGGATGCCGAGATCGATCCCGATATTCCAGCCATGATTGGTGCCTCTGCCTCCGTAGCACTGTCCGGCGTACCGTTTAATGGTCCTATTGGTGTTGCCCGTGTCGCTTATATTGATGGCCAGTATGCGTTGAACCCCAGGGTCTCTGATCTGGCTAACTCCGATCTGGAGCTGGTGGTTGCCGGTACCGAGAGTGCGGTACTGATGGTTGAGTCGGAGGCTAAAGAGCTTTCTGAGCAGGTGATGCTGGATGCTGTTGTGTTCGGTCATGAGCAGATGCAGGTTGTTGTGACTGCCATTAACGAGCTGGTGAGCGAGGCCTCTGTTGAGCATTGGACTTGGCAAGCCGCCGAGAAAGACGAAGCGCTGGCCAGTGCTGTTGCCGAGGCTGGCGAAGCGCAGATTATTGAGGCTTACCAGATTAGCGACAAGCAGGAGCGATACGCTCGCCTGGCAGATATTCGCAATGCGGTGGTAGAAGCCCTGGTGGTTGGCGATGAGCCTCAGTGGAGTGCTGCAGATGTGTCCGATGCAACGAGTGCATTGGAGAAGAAGGTTGTGCGTAGCCGCATTCTGGATGCCCAGCCTCGCATCGATGGCCGTGATACCCAGACCGTTCGTAATATCGATGTTCGAGTCGGTGTTCTGGCTCGCACCCATGGTTCAGCACTGTTTACCCGGGGTGAAACCCAGGCTCTGGTCGTGACTACGTTGGGCACCGGCCGAGATGCGCAGTTGATCGATGCCATTGAGGGTGAGCGCAAAGAGAACTTCATGTTGCACTACAACTTCCCTCCCTACAGTGTGGGTGAGGCAGGTTTTGTCGGTAGCCCAAAGCGTCGTGAAATCGGTCATGGACGCTTGGCCAAGCGCGGTGTGCAGGCTGTGATGCCTGACATGGAAGAGTACCCCTATGTCGTGCGGGTTGTCTCCGAAATCACCGAGTCCAATGGTTCCAGCTCCATGGCTTCCGTCTGTGGTGCCAGTCTGGCGATGATGGATGCGGGCGTTCCCCTGAAGTCCCCTGTAGCCGGTATTGCTATGGGATTGATTAAAGAGGGTGACCGTTATGCCGTGTTGAGCGATATTCTGGGCGACGAAGATCATCTGGGTGACATGGATTTCAAGGTGGCAGGAACCGCTGACGGCGTGACCGCGTTGCAGATGGATATCAAGATCGAGGGTATCACCCGGGAGATCATGGAGACGGCGCTGACTCAGGCAAAAGAGGGGCGTCTGTTTATTCTCGGCGAAATGGCCAAGGTGATCTCCACGCCTCGCGAAGAGATGTCCGAGTACGCGCCACGTTTCACAACCTTCAAGATCAATCCTGATCGTATTCGTGATGTGATCGGTAAGGGGGGAGCGGTTATCCGCGCGTTGACCGAAGAGACAGGCACCAGCATCGATATCGATGACGATGGCTCGATTAAGATTGCCTCTGTAGACAAGACAGCGGGTGATGAGGCCAAGCGTCGCATCATGGAGCTGGTGGCTGATGCCGAGGTGGGCAAGATTTACGAAGGCAAAGTATCCAAAATCATGGACTTCGGTGCGTTTGTTACGATTCTTCCTGGTAAGGATGGTTTGGTGCATATCTCCCAGATCTCTAACGAGCGTGTCGAGAAGGTCTCTGACAAGCTGAGCGAGGGTGATGTCATTAAGGTGAAAGTGCTTGAAATCGACCGTCAAGGCCGTATTCGCTTGAGCATGAAAGCGATTGAGACGGAGCCTGCTGCGTAACGCAAATCGGTAGTTTGGTTGTTAAAAAAGGGGCTGTTTAGCCCCTTTTTTATTGTCAGGATATTGATATTCGTTCATGTGAGTGTGGGGCGCAGCAGTGCCGGCGGAAAAATGCGACTCACCGGTGCGGTGGGTGAGGTGGGTCTGCCTGTTAGTGGTCGACAACCTCGGTTCTGGCTCTGCCAGCAGGGCTGATGATGACGTTGCGGCCATTGCCATCGTTATCTCTCAAGTTGAAACTTCCCGCCCCGTTAGCCAGGCGTCCGTTCGCGTTGTAGGCGACGACGTTGCCGTTATTGAAATTGATCTGGATGCTGTTGTCGATGGCGTCGTGTACCCGAAAAATGGGTTCGTTGAGGTCAAGTGCGTTGTTGTCGTTCAAGTCTTCGAAGACCACCCAGCCGTCGTTCCATGTTGCCCCTGCCTGACAGCTGACGCCCCTGCACAGAGAGATGCGTTTCCCCTGTTTAATGGCCTCGCTGCGGGCGAAGTTGATGTCTGCGAGCAGTTCGTTGGTTTGTGTGGCGATACGGTTGTTGGCTGTCATTCGGTACATGGCGGGCAGGCCTGCCCCGCCGATAATGGCGACGATGATCAGCACGATCATCAGTTCGATCAAGGTAAAGCCCGTGCTACGCTTGCGCTGTGTGTGTTGTCGCGGATGTGTTCTCTTGGCAGCTCGCATCGGTATTTCCTGGGTTGATGGTTTATTGGGTGCTGTCCAGCTTGCCCAGCACATTGCTTATTCTGTCCAATGCTTTTTTCAGCTGCTCCATGCTGGTGGCGTAGGAGAGGCGCATATAGCCGGGTGAGCCAAATGCCGAGCCTGGCACCAGGGCCACTTCAGCTTTATTCAACAGCAGTTCTGCCAGCTCCACATCGTTGCTGACGTCGCTGCGATTGTCGATGACCTCCTGTACCGATGGAAAGGCATAGAAGGTGCCTTGCGAGGGCACACAGTGTACTCCCCGGATATTGTTGAGCTTCTCAAGCACGAAGTCGTGGCGCTCTTTAAAGGCTTTTAGCATTTCACCAATACAGCCTTGATCTCCCTCAAGTGCTGCCTGAGCCGCGACCTGGGAGATTGATGTGGGGTTTGAGGTGCTCTGCGACTGAATCTTCTTCATGGCCTGGATCAATGTTTTTGGCCCGCCGGCGTAGCCGATACGCCAGCCCGTCATCGAATAGGCTTTGGATACGCCGTTAAGCACGATAGTCCGTTCATGGAGGTCGGGGCAGGCATTGAGGATGTTGGCAAAGGGTTCGTCATCCCAGATGATGTGTTCGTACATGTCGTCGGTGGCAATCAGGACGTTGGGGTAGCGGCGCAACACCTCCCCCAGGGCGGCAAGCTCGCTTTTCCGGTAGGCCGCTCCTGAAGGGTTGGAAGGGCTGTTGATGACCACCAGGCGTGTTTTGGTAGTGATGCTCGCTTCCAGTTGCTGGGGTGTGATCTTGAAGTGTTGTTCGATGCCCGCTTCCACAATCACCGGTTTGCCCTGCGCGAGCAGCACCATGTCGGGGTAGGAGACCCAATAGGGGGCGGGAATGATGACCTCATCGCCCGGGTTGAGCAGCGCCTGGGCAAGATTGAAGAAGCTCTGCTTGCCCCCGCAGGAGACGAGGATTTGATCCGCGTCATAGGTCAAGCCGTTGTTACGACTGAATTTATCGATAATGGCCTGCTTGAGTTCTGCTGTGCCATCAACGGCAGTGTATTTTGTGAAGCCGTGGTGAATGGCCTCGATAGCAGCGTTTTTGATGTGCTCAGGTGTGTCGAAGTCAGGCTCGCCGGCACCCAGCCCGATAATATCCTTGCCTGCCGCTTTGAGCTCTTTTGCGCGTGCGGTGACGGCCAGAGTCGGGGAGGGTTTGATGCCTTGTACGCGGTCAGACAGTTTGATGTTCAAGCGAGGTTCCTCGGGGCGCTGTTCATGCTTAAAGTGTTAATATTACTTGATTTGCGGCTATTCCAGAATCCCTAATGAGCAAACGATTTTCAATTAATGCCCCTTTCTCGCCCTCCGGAGATCAGCCTGCGGCGATCAACAGTCTGGTGGATGGCCTCGGCGATGGTCTGGCTCATCAGGTATTGCTGGGGGTGACGGGGTCGGGTAAAACCTACACCATTGCCAATGTCATTGAGCAGACGCAGCGCCCCGCGCTGATTCTGGCCCCGAACAAGACGTTGGCGGCCCAGCTCTATGGCGAGATGAAAGATTTCTTCCCCCAAAATGCCGTGGAATATTTTGTCTCCTACTACGACTACTATCAGCCCGAGGTCTATGTGCCCTCTTCCGATACCTTTATTGAGAAAGACGCCTCAGTGAACGAGCATATCGAGCAGATGCGTCTCTCTGCCACGAAGGCGATTCTGGAGCGCAAGGACACCATCATCGTTGCCAGCGTATCGGCCATCTACGGTCTGGGGGATCCGCGCTCGTACCTGAGTATGGTGTTGCACCTGGTGCGAGGGGAAGTGGTGGATCAGCGACAAATTCTGCGGCGTCTGGCTGATCTGCAGTACACGCGCAATGACGTGGAGTTGCAGCGGGCGACCTATCGGGTGAGAGGGGAGGTGATTGATATCTACCCGGCGGAGTCTGACAAGGAGGCGGTACGT